>DATAXC010000074.1:0-2788 GCA_036266895.1 Gammaproteobacteria bacterium | reverse complement strand
TACCTAAATTGAGCTTGGCTAATGCCGGGGTGCTGAGTAGTGTGTAAATCGTGTGAGTAGTAGTTTTTTGGTTTAATTTGTTATGCAGCAAATGCTGGAGGTTGGGGACGCTGCTATAGAGTACGCCGATCGCAATCGCAGCAAAGGCTGCGCCCAAGAGAAATAATTGGTTAACCGCTAACCATTTTGCTAATACTGGCCCTAATAACATGGCTAAGAAAAAAGAAAAACCGATGGTGATGCCAGCAATGGCCATTGATTTGGTGCGTTGGTTTTCTCGGGTTAAGTCCGCTAATAAAGCCAGCATGGTGCTGCCTACTGCGCCCATGCCTTGTAAGGCACGGCCTAGCATCATGCTATAAATCGAATCTGCATATGCAGCGATTAAGCTACCCGCAATAAATAAGAGTAAACCAAAGAGAATCAGTGGTCGGCGGCCAAATTGATCAGAGAGCCAGCCAAACGGCAGTTGGCATAAGGCTTGCGTTAACCCATAAATACCCATGGCAATACCAATGAGCAGCGGGGTGGAGTCGCTTAAATTTTGCGCGTACAAAGTAAAAACTGGCAATACCATAAATAAGCCGATCATGCGCAAAGCCATCATTGATGAGATGCTCATCACTGCTTGGCGTTCAGTGGGTGTCATGTTTTCTGCGTGCATAAAGGCTTATGGCTCAGTAAGTAGAGGGCGGCATTATACCTGTTAAGGGTAGATCAAGAAATTAGAATTTTTACCCTCCCCCACTTGTGGGAAGGCGCCGTCCCGCACTTGTTGCGGGAGTGCCCGACAGGGCGGGAGAGGGTAATCACTACTTCTGATGACATGCTACACAACCATAACCAGAATTAAATAGCAGCTTGTTATTGAAATCTGGCTTCGTCAGACTCACTGGCTGATTGAATGCCGTCACATTTTCTTTTGCATGCGCAATGCGATCTTCTAGCATTTGCCGATAAGGCCAATGCATATACGTTTTGCTTAATTTGGCATTGTTATAAATTTTAATCGCAGTTTGCCAATCGCCTGATTTCACCAACATATCACCCATATTTAAAAAGAAACCTTCAAAATTATGTGGTGCAATCCAAGAATTCCAACAGGCACGCAGCGGGCCGGTTTGCGTTTCGCGTGCAAGATAAGGGGTGAAGTCTGGATTATTGCGATCAACTGTAGTGCCCGCGCACAAATCTAGCGTTTGCCATTGCCAGGCTAGTCCTTGTTTAAATTGTTTATTTTGCGCATCTAATATACTCATCGGATAACCAGCGGTGAAATAATTAAAGGCGGGCCAGCTATGAATCGCTTGTTTTAATGTGAAATAACCTTGTACTTGTTGACGTTGATCATTAAAAATTTTTCCTTCAATCAACAAGCTATCACCGAGAAAGCCTTGATAACGTGCATCGTTAGGATTTAATTCGACCGCATCAGTGAAATATTTTTTAGCAAGAATGATTTCATTCACAATGGTTGGATCATCAGCAATTGCCGGATTGCGTGCGCGTTCAGTAATTTTCCAGATATGCAAAAAGCCTAAATGTGCAGCTAATTGTGGATCGTTGGGATTTTCTAAGTAAGCAGCAGTGAGTAATTTGGTGGTCTGCGGAATGTTATTATATTGTCCTTGATGCAACGTTTGCCAAAAATGCTTTTCAGCCGTTACAGCCAGGTGACTATGCGATGGCATCGCTGTTTTCTTGGAGGTGCTGATGATGGCGATTTTTTCGCAGCCAGTTAGGAGAAGGAAAGAGGAAAATAAGAATAATGATAGGGTGGTAGTGGTGAGAATACGCATGTTTGTTTCCTTTCTTGTTAAAAGCCCTCTCCCGCCATTGTTGGGCTTCGCAAGCTCAGCCCAACCTACGCGCTTCAAAGCGCCTCGAAATTGGCTTTGCAGCTAGGCGCCGTGAAGCCGAGCGAGCGGAGTGTACAACTAAGTACATGAGCACGCGAGGCAAGCGGCAACAACGCTGCAAAGCCAATTTCGAGGCGCTTTATAGACTTGCACATTTCTCTAAATCCTGCAAATATAGCCCCCTATGAAATACATTCGCATCCGGGGTGCCCGCACCCATAATCTAAAAAACCTCAATGTCGATCTGCCTCGTGATAAATTGGTTGTGATCACCGGCTTATCCGGTTCCGGCAAATCTTCGCTAGCTTTCGATACCCTCTACGCTGAAGGTCAGCGCCGCTATGTTGAATCTTTGTCTGCCTATGCCAGACAATTTTTATCCATGATGGAAAAGCCCGATGTCGACCATATCGAAGGGTTATCGCCAGCGATTTCTATTGAACAAAAATCCACCTCACATAATCCGCGTTCTACAGTAGGAACCATTACTGAAATCCATGACTATTTGCGCTTATTATTTGCTAAAGTCGGACAACCGCGCTGTCCACAACATAACAATATCCTAGAAGCACAAACCATTAGCCAAATGGTCGATACCGTATTAGCGTTACCCGAAGATACCAAAATCATGATTTTGGCACCGGTGGTACGTGAACGCAAAGGTGAACATATCGAATTGATTCAAACGTTGCGTAGCCAAGGTTTTGTGCGTGCGCGTATTGATGGTGAAATGGTCGAATTAGATCAAGCGCCCGCGTTAGATTTACGAAAAAAACATACGATTGAAGTGGTAATTGACCGCATCAAAGTACGCGACGACGTACGCGTACGTTTGGCCGAATCGTTTGAAACGGCTTTGCGCATTGCTGATAATTTAGCGGCAATGGGTTGGATGGACGAACCTAAACGCGCATTACGCGTTTTTTCTG
>DATAXC010000067.1:0-6125 GCA_036266895.1 Gammaproteobacteria bacterium | reverse complement strand
CTAAACCTACTTTAAGCGAGCTGGCATCATCTGCTGCTTGCGCTGTACCTACACCCACTGTAAGCAACACAACACTGGCTAAAAGTCCAATTTTTTTAACGATGTTCTTCATAGTATTCTCCAAAAAAGTAATTATCCTTTGTACCCTGGTAAAAAACCTATCTGCCTCATTGATTATACAAGAGGTTTTTGCTAGCGACAAATATTATATTTGCAAATTAGCAAAACAACAGCAACTTCTACCTTCCTTTCACTATAAACTAGCGCCCAATGAGAATTGGAAGACTTCCGACTTATCGCCTGAGCGTCTATTCATCGGTTGGGCTAAACTAACTTGAATTGGCCCAAAAGGCGTTAACACATCAGCTTGTATACCCACCGAATAGCGTATAGGCCCAGCATTCGTACTGTAGCCACCAAATTTGCGATTATCTAAACCAAGATAGACGTTACCCGCATCAACAAACAGCGTAGTACGTAGATTTTCCGATATATAATTGGGGAAAATAACACCAATACTCGCATCCGCTAACATATTACCACCAAAAGCATTGTCCTTGGAATCACGTGGCCCCAAGGTAAAACCTTGATAACCGCGTACAGAATCAAAACCACCGGCAAAATAATTTTTAAAGAAAGGAAAATCGCCAATGCCATGCAACCCATTACCATAGCCAAAATCAGCCTTGGTAACTAAAATAAAGGGCCCTACCAAGGGCTGATAAAGCTTACCTTGATAATTCAACAGATAATAAGTCAATGAATTCTTGGTGACCGGCACATAGCCATCAGCAAAAAAAGTTTGGAATGCACCGCGTGTCGGGAAAATCGCTTTATCGCGGCTATCCCGTGAATAACCAACCCGCAAATCTATTTCTTGGAAATGACGGCCATGGTCATTAATAAAATTATTGACTTGATTAGAGACATTAGCACGATTAGCACGATCAAGATTAACCAAGGTATCCTGATAAGTAGCACCGACAAAAAATCGGCTAAACACTGTGGTATTAAACCAACTGGTTTGCTGATTAATCGGAATGCCATACATCACACCTAAATTATATTCATTAATTGTATAACCACTGCTTACGTTTGCCGCAGCGCCTGGATCTACGCGCATCACCGAGAAGTTAAAAGTTCGGCTAATGCCTTCAGGTGTGTAGTAAGGATTAGTGTAATCCACAGAATATAATTGTTCATAGCGGCTACGGGTAAAATTCAAACCGAGCGTATTACCCGTACCAAGAAAATTCTTATGATTGAGACCGGCACCAAACGTTAAATGGTAAAGCTGTGTATATCCCAACTTCACCGAAGCTTGTGCTGCGCTATCTTCTTTGATTTTATAATTCACATCGACTTGATCTTCTGTGCCAGACACGGGTTGAAGCGACATATTCACTTCGCGAATATAAGGCAGTAAGCTTAATCTATTTTTAGAAGTTTCCATTTTTTGCGCGGATGCGGGCGCTGATTCCATTTGTTCAATTTCACGTCGCAATACAATATCATTGGTATGGTTGTTTTCAGAAAAAGTAACATGCCGCACATAAGCGCGTTTGCCGGGTTGAATATCCAGCACGATAACAACGGTATGCGCTGCGTCATTAATCCGTGGCTGCAAAGTGATGTGCGCAAAAACATAACCTTTATTACCTAAGTATTTAGTAATATTTTTTTCTGCTTCGATAATTTTTGCACGCGAAAATACATCGCCCGGTTTAATGTGTATTTGTTTTTGCAATTCTTCACGCGGCACCACCATCGGACCAGCTAATTCAATTGCTTTAACGGTATATGGTTTGCCTTCGTCCACAACAAAATTAACATATATTGACTTTCGATCCGGTGTCACTTGTGCTTGTGCAGATTTTACCTGAAAACGAATATAACCCCGGTCAAAATAAAAATGACGCAGTTTATCTAAACTGGCTTCCAATTTTTCTTCGGAATAATGGTCTGCTTGCGTGATAAAAGTAAACAATCCGGAAGTGGAAATATCTAATTGTTTCACTAAAGTATCTTCGTCAAATGCATGATTACCTAGAATCGAAATACGTTGAATTTTTGCAGTTAATCCTTCAGAAATATTAATTTGCACAGCAATGCGGTTGCGCGACATCGGGATGGTACTCACATCCACGTGTGCATTATAACGACCCAAATGATAATACTGATTCAATAAGCCTTGTTTGATTTTTTCTAGCATCGCAGGATTGTAAATACGGCCTTCGGCAATATCGAGCGAAGTCATCACAGCAGTTAATTTATCGGTTGGAATAGCCGAATTACCTGAGATTTTTAATTGGCCAATAGTGGGACGTTCTACCACCCGAATAATCAAAGTATTATTTTCGCGTGATAACGTAATATGTTCAAAGAATCCGGTCTTATATAGCGCGGCTAAAATTTCTCCAGTTTGCGAAGGTTGTAGGGTTTGGCCACGTTTAATGGGTAAATAACTTTCTACCGTTTGCGCTGAAGCACGTTGCAAGCCTTGAATTTCAATGCGCTGTACAACAAATGCTTGCGCCCAGGCAGTGGAAGTCAGTTGGAATAAGCAGATTAGCAAAAAAGCTAATTTTTTTATTGTGACTGTTGGTATGGGTATGAATGTTTTTATCATGTTTATTGTATGCATGTTTATTGTATGTGTTAGTTATGTTGGTATAGATATGGTTAGTGGTGCACATTATCTTGGCTTTTTTGGAGAAAAGCTAGTGAATAATTAACCCTCTCCCGCCATTGTTAGGCTTCGCAAGTCAGCCTACACACTCAACCCTCTCCCGCCCTTCGGGCACCCTCCCCCGTAAACGGGGGAGGGGATAATAGATAGGTCAAAGTTTTTTCTTTCGATAATACAATGAATTCGGATTTTATCCCCTCCCCCGTTTACGGGGGAGGGTGCCCGACAGCCCGCGTAGGTTGGGCTGAGCTTGCGAAGCCCAACATTGGCGGGAGAGGGTTTTTCTGCTTACGAAATCAAAACTACATACCCTGAAATATCATGCTCACTGCATAAATCGGTGCTGCAGCGGTTAAACTGTCTATTCTGTCTAGTAATCCACCATGTCCGGGCAATAATCGACCAGAATCTTTTACCCCAGCTTGGCGTTTTAGCATGCTTTCCAACAAATCACCGACAATAGAAAACACCACAATCATCAGAGAAATAAATAAACACCAGAACCAGATCGATAACGGTGCTTCAGTTAGCCAAATTGCAATGAATCCAATCAATAAGCCCATCACTAGCGCGCCAGCAACGCCTTGTATGCTTTTTCCTGGGCTTACTTGGGGTGCAAGTTTGGTTTTGCCCCATTTTTTACCGACAAAATAAGCTGCGGAATCGGCTCCCCAAATCAACGCAAACAAAAATAATAATGCATAAATACCAGCCGGTTGATCGCGGATATAATTCATCGCTGCCCAGCAAGGAACCAGGGTCAGGACGCCCATTACGCCGCGACAAATTCTACTTTGCCCCCAAGTCCCACTGCCGCGCGGATAAAGAATGATTAAAAGTAATGCTATCCACCACCACACAAAGCCGCTAATTAAAATAAAAGTGATCGACACTTGCATTAAAGCACTACAAAGTAGAATGAAAAATATTAAATACAACCAGCGTGACGCGGTTTTCTTTAAACCCATTAAGCCTGACCATTCCCAAGCTGCGGCAAAGGTAATAAACGTGGTAATGAGAAAGAAAATCCAAGGCGGCGGATAAAATAATCCGAATAAAGCCAACGGGATGAGAATACTCGCTGTTAAAATACGCTTTTTTAATACCGGTTCCATCATGAAGCTAATCCATAGCGCCGGTCACGGCCGGCGAAATAAGTGAGGGCTTTTTCAAATTCAATTTCATTAAAATCGGGCCAAAAAGTGTCAGTAAAATATAACTCTGCATAAGCTAATTGCCACAAAATAAAATTACTAATGCGAATTTCACCACTGGTACGGATAAAAAGATCAGGATCTGGTAAATCAGCAAAAGATAGTTTACTGGCAATCAGTTCAGGCGTCACTGCGCTACTTGACAGTTTGCCCTCTTCTACTTCTTGCGCCAGTTGACGCATCGCTTGGTAAATATCCCATTGCCCGCCATAATCTACAGCGATTTGTAATACCATGCCAGTATTGGCATGGGTTAATTTTTCTGCTTCTTGAATTTTTTTACAAAGTTCATCACTTAAACGTGTACGGCTGCCAATAAAACGTAATTGTATCTGGTTATCATGCAACATCTTTGCTTCTCGCTCTAACCCAGTGAGAAACAAACCCATCAAATGATCTATTTCTTCTGGCGGGCGACGCCAGTTTTCACTGCTGAATGCAAATAAGGTCAGTACAGCGATTTGTTGTTTCACGCATTGTTTAACCACTAAACGTGCGGCTTCCACACCCGCTTTATGTCCAGCTAGACGCGGCAGAAAACGTTGTTTTGCCCAGCGGCCATTACCGTCCATGATGATAGCAATGTGGCGGGGTAACCGTGATAGTGGTGGTGGAGAAGCGCTCATTAAAGTTAAATCACCATTAAATCTGTTTCTTTTGCAGTGGTAATGTGATCAACTTCTGCAACGAATTTGTCCGTTAATTTTTGTACATCGTCCGCTAAACGACGCTCTTCATCTTCTGTAATTTGTTTATTTTTTAATAACTCTTTCAATTCCACATTCGCATCTCGACGCACATTTCGAATACTAATACGTGCATTTTCTGCTTCAGTACGTACCACTTTGATTAATTCTTTTCTTCTTTCTTCATTTAAAGGCGGCATCGGGATACGAATCACCAACCCTGTGGTCGCTGGATTTAACCCTAAACCAGCATTCATAATGGCTTTTTCAATTGGTTGCACCATATTTTTTTCCCAAGGTGTAATCGTCAAGGTGCGCGCATCACTGGCGGTAATATTGGCAACTTGATTTATCGGCATTTCTGATCCGTAATAATCTACTCGCACATGATCTAAAATGCTGGGATGTGCGCGGCCGGTGCGCAATTTAGTAATTTCAGTTTTATACGCTTCTATGCTTTTTCGCATACGTGTATCTGCGTTTTTGATAATGCTTTGCATCAGTAAGCACTCCTGATTAACGTCCCAATATCTTCTCCTAAGACAATGCGTTTTAACGCACCTTGCTTATTCATATTAAAAACCCGCAATGGCAAGCCATATTCTTGGCACAACAAAATAGCGGTTAAATCCATTACGCCTAAACGTTTGCTAATCACTTCATCGTAACTCAATTGTTGATAGCGTTCTGCTTTAGGATTTTTAATCGGATCCTCATCAAAAACACCATCGACTTTAGTCGCTTTTAAGACGATATCTGCACCAATTTCAATGCCGCGCAATGCCGCAGCAGAATCAGTCGTCACTAATGGATTACCAGTTCCTGCAGAAAAAATCAGGACGCGGCCAGCTTGTAATTTTTGTTGTGCAACAGAACGATCATATTGATCTGCAATACTGGGGATGGCAAATGCAGACATCAGGGTAACCGGTATTGATTTTTTTTCTAAGGCATCACGCAAAGCTAAACCGTTAATCACGGTAGCGAGCATGCCCATTTGATCAGCAGAAATGCGGTCCAATCCTGCAGAATGCAAATCAGCACCGCGAATCAGATTGCCGCCACCGATGACCAAAGCCATTTGCACACCGAGTTGCACAATTGCAGCAATTTCTTGCGCAATTCGCGTCAATTTGCCGGCATCAATGCCAAACAAATGATCGCCCTGCAGTGCTTCTCCGCTTAACTTCAACATGATACGTCGATAAATCAATTGCGATGAGGCTTTCTTCCCGCCTTCAAGCATTGGCTCCGTCATAAGTTACACCTTTTGCATTTGCGACATCACTGCTTCTTTAAAATCTTCAGATACCTTTTCAATCCCTTCGCCGACCTCAAAACGATAAAATGCTAATACTTTCATTTTGTGTTTATTTAATAAACTGCCTACGGTCGCATCTGGATCTCTGACAAATGGTTGTCCAATCAAACTAACTTCATCTAAATATTTTTTCAAGCGGCCAGCAACCATTTTTTCGATAATCTCTTGTGGTTTCCCACTGGTTGCGGCTTGTGCTAGGTAAATTTCTTTTTCTT
>DATAXC010000066.1:0-7242 GCA_036266895.1 Gammaproteobacteria bacterium | reverse complement strand
TGGTTAAAAACCCATGATGATTTAATAAATAAACCATTAATTCTAAATTATCTTCATTATCTTCAATGATGAGGATTTTTGTCATTTTTTTTACTCTTAAATTGAGGTATCAAAATAGTAAAACAACTGCCTTTTCCATATTCACTGCTAAATTCGATTCTTGCTTTCATCAACATCGCTAATTTCTTGCTTACGTATAAACCCAACCCTGTTCCCTTAATTGGTATGCCAGGTATTTCTATATGTTCAAATGCTTTAAATAACTTTTCTTTATCTTTTGCCTGAATACCAATACCGGTATCTATTACATCAATAATAACAAATTCTTTTTGATTGATTTTTTTATCCCTCATGTTTATTGTCACATTCCCCTTTTCAGTAAACTTTAAAGCATTGTTAGATAAATTAATTAAAATTTGTGTAAGCGCACGCCGATCCGCTTTAGCATAAATTTTTGTCGCCGGAATATTCACGATAAGGCTAATGTTTTTTGACTCTGCAAGCGGACTGAGTGTAGAAATAACGTCTGTAATCACTTCTGCGCAATCAATTTTTTCTAATGCCAATTCAACCTTACCCGATTCTATTTTAGCTAAATCCAATATGTCATTAATAATAGACAAAAGATGGTTTGCACTCATCGCCACAGTCTTTAATTGTTTTTCCTGCGCGGCGGTGAGTGATCCAGGTAATTTCATTAATAAAGTACCGGTAAAACCAATAATCGCATTTAACGGGGTACGTAATTCATGGCTCATTGTTGCTAAAAATCGATCTTTTGCTAAAATAGCTTTTTCAAGCTCTACATTTTTGGCATATAGTTCTTCAGCAAGTCGTTTGCGATCAGAAACATCTCGTACAGCTACCAGAGCTAACAATCCGCCTTCTGTTTCTAATGGGCTTAAACTAATTTCAATAGGAAACTCTATACCATTTTTTTTTAATCCAACTAACTCAAAACCAATACTGCTTGATCTTTCTTGCGGATTAGAAAAATAACGTGCTCGATAAGCAAGATGTTTATTACGAAAACGGGCTGGTATTAAATGCTCAACAAATTCATCTACTAATTCATCGCGATGATACCCAAATAAATGTTCTGTTTGTCGGTTAATAAAGACAATACATCCCTGTTTATCAATGATAAGCAGCGCGTCAGGCATAGCCTCTAAAATGGCAGCTGAATCAAAGAAATATGCTAGTTCAGTAGACATACGTTTTCCAGATTCTGAAGCAAATACAATTCCTTAGTATCTAACCATCATAAAGAATACAGCGGTTGAAGTCGAGTACTGCTTTTACGGAGGCAGGCCAAAGCAATATACTAATAGGTTCACGTATACCTTGCCATTTACAAATAACTGTTAGAGAATGAAAAAAATAATGATAATCTTATGGTATAATGTTTATGTCTACCAGCAAACCTATTGTACTATTCCCATTTTTATTGGTTTTTTATGAAATAGCCACTTATTTATCCAATGACATGTATTTACCCGCGTTACCCGAAATATTACAAGATTTACAGCTCACGCCTCAGCAAGCACAACTTACCCTGACCACCTGGTTTTTAGGTTCGGCAACTATGCCACTCGTTATTGGTCCGTTATCCGACCGTTTTGGACGCCGCTCGATTTTATTAGTGGGCGGTTTTATTTATGTATTAACCGCCCTGTTTTGTGGTCTGACCTCCAATGGTTTTTTACTATTAATCGCTAGAGCGCTTCAAGGTGCGATGGTGCCGACGATGCTAGTGGCGGGCTATGCCTGCATTCATGAATCTTATCAGCAACGTGACGCAATACGTATTTTAGCAGTGATGGGCAGTATCACCATTTTAGCACCCGCACTAGGGCCATTATTTGGTGGTTTCGTATTATATTTTTCTAATTGGCGCAGCATCTTTTTCATCATCGCAGCTTGGGCAAGTATTGGGCTTTGTTTGTTATATTATTTTATGCCAGAAACTGTAACCCAACAAAATCGTAAATCACTGCATTTACCTTCCTTAATAAAAACTTATTGGTCTATTCTCACCAATCAACGATTTATGCTGCGTATGTGTTTGTTGGGTTTTATTTTTAGTGGATTTATCGCCTGGTTTTCTGCTGGCCCTTTATTAATTATTGAAAATTTAGGTTATAATGCGATGGTATTTGGTTGGCTGCAAGTCATTATCTTTGCTGCGTATATTACTGGTATGCATAGCGTGAAAGCGATGTTAGAAAAATTCGCGCTAACTCGATTGGTGCAATTTGGGTTATGGTTAGTATTAGGCGGCGGATTATTAATTAGTATGATGGCGATGCTATTTCCGCAATCATTAACCGCTTTCATTGTCAGCATGACCATTTACGCTTTCGGCTTTGCTTTATGTTTTGTGCCATTGAATCGCTTAATCATTGAAGCAAGTGATGAACCAATGGGCGCACGTATGGCCATTTTTGCTATTCTTTTTGGTTTGTTTGGTTCGCTAGGCAGTGGTATCGCCGGATTATTTTTTAATGGTACAATTTTATCACTCGCGATGATCATCACTATTACTACGTTAATTGCAACCGGCATCTCGGTGATAAGCAAAAAAAATTAAAATCCAATGTCATTGGATTTTAATAAAATCAAATCATCTTTCTTCATCCCATCGGCTAAATATTTTCGTCTCGCTTCATGTTCAATACGCTCACGATTCGCTTGAAATACTTTCAACAAATCTTTGCGGTCACCATGAAAATAATCCTCCAGTGCTTCACTACTAATTGCAAATGAAATCAATTTATCTCTATCTTGACCAGTAAATAACACTATCTCACGGATAGAATCATAACGCTCATTTGGATGAGGAAAAATAAGATGACGTTGATCATTCATCCCTAGCACAGTCAGAATACTGATCACTGTAGAAAGTTGAATATCTTTTTCTCCATTTTCAAAACGTGAAATGGTAGGTGTACTTACACCCGCTATCTCTGCCAATCGCGCCTGCGTTAGCCGTTGGACTTTCCGCCGCTGCTTCGCTTCTTCAACAATCGCTGGCCAGTTAAGGCAAAACTGCCGTTCCATCGTTTCTCCATTTTATCAAGTAATTTTTTGCGTAATTGTGATGTACCAATTGATGATTGCTCAACAGCAGCTAATGCTTTTGGTAATTGCTTGCCCAGTATTTCAGTTAATGTTACGACTATTTCAGCTTTTACACCAAATCCTTCTCCCATTCTAATGAGATGTTTACCGTCTAATCTACCAATCGCCATATTACGGACACCGCATACATCTAATGCAATTGCTTGATACTCGGGATAAATAGAAGAAGCGACTAAATCATATAATGGCGTAAGACGTAGTCCATCGCGTATATGAAACATAGCGAAGTTTTTAAAATGCGCATCGGTATTACCAACTAGCAAGCATGCCAAAATGCGATGAAATAACTTATCTGCTTCTGCGGGCATGCATCCTGGCGTATTTAAGATGAATCGTCCCATTTCTTCATAACTGCCATTATATTTATCATCGCCTGAGGATTTACCCAACAATTGATTGAATTCTTCAAAATGATGCAATCGTTTTCCGGTAGCACTTCTATCAAAACGTGGAATTATCAAAGCTTGTTCGTGAATAGCAGGAATAGTAATGATTTCCATCTCTACGACATCATCATCAGACAACAATTTACTAACCGCTAACGTAGTGAGATATTCTAATTCCAGTATATGATTTAAGTTGCCAGAAGCCAATTTAGCTATATGTGTACTAAGTTCATTCGGTCTCACTGGACGAAATGCTTTTCCTTCTTGCACCACTAATAATTTACGTTGTACACCTGAGATAGAAGCTCGTCCAAGTAATGCCGCTAGTGTTGCTTCATCAGTATGGTCGAGTTGATGATGGTGTTGAGGTTCAGGGTCTATCACTGAAACTGCACCTGCTAAATCATAACCAAATCCTAGTAATAATGCGAAGCGGTGATTGGGATTGATGCCTAATGCCTTAGCTTGGGCATTCCGAAACCAACCTTCAGCCACTAAATTATCAAAAAACGGGTGTAAGCCATATTCAGACAAAAATGGCTCCATACGTAGAGGCAGCGTATAAGCAATCGCCGGTAGTTTTGCTTCGAGATAAGAAGAGTCATAGGTAAAAATAATACGCCCGCCTGGTTCTTCCTGTAATCGACCAGCGTATGTATCTTTATAGTAAACTTTACCCCAAAGTGCGGTTGCCATATAAAACCTATTTTATATTTTTATTTAATTTATATATGCTTATAAACTATATTTTATATTATATCATAAAAATATAAATTTATAAAATATGTTTTATAAAAATTTTATAAATGGCGGTATTTCTTGATTCATGTACCATTATTTATGAAACTAATGATTTATTTTAACTTGATAAATGTACTATAATCAAAGCCTAAAAATTGCAATCATGAAGTCATCACCGGATCCCGCACAAATGCTCGCGACAGTACATCACTCCGTTCAATTTCCTCTGGCGAGCATTTTGCGGGATGACATCGGAGTAGCGTATTGTCCTCGAAATAACTGACACGCACAGGGATGACAATTTTGCAGGATGAGTTTTATTCCCTTATGTCCTGTCAAATCAAGCTTGAACTACCACATATTATTACTGACTCGTCTACGCGTCGTTTTTAAATTTTAATTTGTTAACCTCAAATTAATTATTATTTTTCTGAAAAATTTCCTTTATCAATCAATTGACCAGATACAAACTTATGAATGACGCTCGCTAATAGCGTTTGATAGGGTAACCCTTCGCGTACAGCAATTCTGCGAACCATATTTAAATCAGCTCCCGAAATTCGAATATTAATTCGATTATCGCGTTTAACATAGTTAAAAGCAGCTTTTTTGGCTAATCGCATCTCTTCATTCAGATTATCAACAGAAACAAACTCATCATTTTCTAAATCTTCTAAAATTTCTTTCTCTTGTTGTTCTATGTCAAGATGTTTTTTTTTCATGATTTCTACTCCTATGTTTTATCTTTTTTACTAAATATTTTCTAGCATGTTTTCTACTAGGAAATATCGTTTTTAGAAAAACCCTATCATTTTCTTGAACAAACGGTACCAAGTATACGTAGTCATCTACATCAACAACATAAAAACATTGACCTGCGTATTTGTTTTTAGGATGTTGAATAACATCTAACAAATAACCATTATTGATATAATAAATAATTGCCTAATGTCAATCTAAAAGGTGTCTATTAGGCTCAGTTGTCCCATAAATTGTGCCACTCTGTATCATCATGTCCTTAATTGATACTAACAAAGGATTAGTGCTGTTTAATTGAGTCTCAATTCACTTAAGCCTTTTTACTTGATTATAGTACAACAATCAAGTAAACTAAGCAAATAATGCATTTTAATAAGGCGAACCAACATGGCACATGGCGGCAAACGCAAAGGCGCAGGACGACCGAAAGGTCACAGCCAATATGGCGAATCCACTAAACCGATTCGGCTGCCCATCAGCTTGATTCCTAATATCCTCAATTATGTCGAGCATAAAGGCTATCAATTGCCTTTATATAGCTCAAAAGTACCAGCCGGTTTTCCTTCTCCTGCAGACGAACATGTTGAAGATCTCCTCGATCTCAATAAACATTTCATTAAACATCCCGCTGCTACTTTTTTAGTGCGTGTTTCCGGTCACTCGATGATTAACGCGGGTATTCAAGAAAATGATATTTTAATTGTCGACCGCAGCATTCCACCTATCCACGGGAAAATTGTGGTGGCAGCAATTGATGGGCAATTGACCGTAAAACGTTTACATAAAAATAAACATCATCAATTACTACTGATGCCGGATAATCCAGATTATCCTCCAATCACCATCACCGATAGCAATGAAACTTATATTTGGGGTGTGGTCACTACTGTCATTCATTCGGTATAACCATGGCTATTTACGCCTTGGTAGATTGCAATAATTTTTTTGTTTCTTGTGAACGCGTGTTTAATCCACGCTTAGAAGGAAAACCAGTCATCGTTCTCTCTAGCAATGACGGTTGTATTATTTCTCGCTCTAACGAAGCGAAAAAATTAAACATCCCGATGGGCGCGCCCTATTATCAATGGCGTACTTTTTGTCATCAACAACGTGTCCATGTTTTTTCTTCCAATTTTGAATTATATGGCGACATGTCTGATCGCGTGATGACGCTATTGACAAACTGTTGCCCAGAGATAGAAATTTATTCTATTGATGAGGCATTTTTGGCATTGACACCATCAGCAACAACCTCTATTTTTGATCAAGTAACCCACATAAGAAAAAATATCAAAACCTGGACGGGTATTCCTGTTAGTATTGGCATTGCACCAACTAAAACGCTAGCCAAAATTGCTAACCATGTTGCTAAAAAACAAACTGCTATTGGTGTATTCGATTTATGCGCGGCCAAACAGCGCGATATCATCTTATCGCAATTTCCTGTCGCAGAAATCTGGGGAATTGGTAAAAAAACCACGCAACATCTACAAAAATTAGGCATTTATACCGCAAAAATGTTGCGTGATGCGGATGCAACTTGGCTGCGCAGCAAATTTAGCGTTACCATGGCACGTATTATACAAGAATTACGCGGTAATGCCTGTTTATCGATAGAAGCAGTGCAGCCGCATAAACAAATCATGTCATCTCGATCTTTTGGTATACCAGTCACAGCGTTAACGGATTTGGAAGAAGCACTCAGTTCCTATGTCGCCAGTGCTTGTATTAAATTAAGAAAGCAAAAAAATTTAGCTGCGGGTATTTATGTATTTTTACATACGCGTTGGTTTAGTCAACAAGATGCGCAATATGCACAAGCTGCGTCACATTATTTTCCACAAGCAACCGCGGATACGCGCGAAATTATTCAAGCAGCAAAACAATGTTTAGCTCATTTATATAAACCTGGTTATCGCTATCATAAAACGGGTGTTATTTTACTTGATCTTTCGCCTGCGCATCAGCAACAACAAGATTTGTTTATTGCACATAATGAAAAAAATGATTTGCTGATGCAGGCGGTTGATCAAATCAATCAGAAAATGGGTAAGCATACAGTTTTTTATTGCGCGGAAGGCATCGCGCAGCCTTGGAAAAAACGTTGTGATCATCGCTCGCCACGTTATACGACGTGTTGGGAAGAATTGGTTAGTGTTGAGTAATGGATAGGCGTTGAATAAATAAGGTAAAGCTTTTTGCCTCTCCCCTTGTG
>DATAXC010000055.1:0-4396 GCA_036266895.1 Gammaproteobacteria bacterium | reverse complement strand
AATTTTTATTACGCATGATCGTTCTTTGCTGCAACGTTTGGCGACACGGATTATTGAATTAGATCGAGGTCAGTTAACGAGTTGGCCGGGTGATTATCAGAATTTTTTATCTCGCAAAGAAGAAATGCTATCAGCAGAAGAAAAACATCATGCTGAATTCGATAAAAAATTAGCACAAGAAGAAAAATGGATTAGACAAGGTATTAAAGCGCGCCGTACTCGTAACGAAGGCCGCGTACGTGCGTTAGAAGCGCTGCGCAAAAAAAGAAGTAAACGTCGTGTGGCGCCAGGTAAAGTTAATTTGAATATACAAACAGGTGATGTGTCAGGTCAATTAGTGATTGAAGCTAAACATATTACGCAAGCATATAATCAGCAAGTAGTCATTAAAGATTTTTCTATACGTATTATGCGTGGTGATCGCATTGGTTTGATTGGCCCAAATGGTGTCGGTAAAAGTACTTTATTAAATATATTATTAGGTAAAGTTACCCCGCAACAAGGCGAAGTTGTTCTGGGTACCAAATTGGAAATCGCTTATTTTGACCAATTACGCGCCGCACTTGATTTGGAAAAAACCGTTGCTGAAAATGTGACGTATGGTAATGATACGGTAGAAATTAATGGCCAGAAACGACATATCATTAGTTATTTGGGTGATTTTTTATTTACACCACAGCGTGCATTAACACCAGTGAAAGCGTTATCGGGCGGTGAATGTAATCGTTTATTGTTAGCGCGTTTATTTAGCCAGCCGGCAAATTTGCTGGTGATGGATGAGCCCACCAATGATTTAGATATTGAAACATTGGAACTATTGGAAGACATGCTCAGTCATTACTCAGGTACGCTGTTGCTAGTGAGTCATGATAGAAAATTTTTAGATAATGTGATTACCAGCACCTTGGTTTTTGAAGGGAGTGGCCAAATTGTCGAATATGTTGGCGGCTATCAAGATTGGTTGCGGCAAAGGCAGCAAGACCTTGCGGTTATGCAGACAGTTGAGATTAAAACTGCGGTAAAAACAGTAGAAAAAATGGTAGATAAGAATGTAAACAAAGAAAAGAAAAAGTTGAATTATAAAGAATTGCAAGAGTTAAAAAGTTTACCAGAAAAAATAGAATGGTTAGAAGCAGAACAAAGCGCGTTGCAGCAACACATGGCTAGCCCAGCATTTTATCAGCAAACACCGGAAGAAATTGCGCAGGCAATGGAAAAATTAAAAGAGTTGGAAATAGAGTTGGAGGCAGGGTATCGACGTTGGCAAGAATTAGAGGGGGAGTAGGTAGATGGTAACCCAGGCCCTCTCCAGCAAAGCCCCCACAAGGGGAGAGGCAAAAACGCTAACGTATTTCTTGCGGGCTAGGGTGGGGGGTCATTAAGCCACTTCCAACGTCTTTTCACCCTTTTGCCAATTACACGGACATAATTCATCGGTTTGTAAGGCATCTAAGATGCGTAATACTTCTTTCGGATTACGACCAACATTCAAATCCGTCACCATGACAAAACGAATAATATTTTGCGGATCGACAATAAATGTTGCACGTTGTGCCACGCCTTCGTTTTTATCCAAGATACCTAAGGCTAACGTTAAGGCTCGTTTAATATCCGCTAACATTGGAAACGGTAAATCAGATAATTCATTTTTTTGTTGACGCCAAGCCAGATGGGCAAATTCCGAATCGGTACTGACACCTAATAATTGTGCGTCACGCTCCAAAAATTCAGTATTTAACCGGCCAAATTCAGCAATTTCAGTTGGGCAAACAAAAGTAAAATCTTTGGGCCAAAAGAAAAATACACGCCATTTGTTTGGATGTGATTCATGATGGATATCAATAAATGCATCATTCACATTTGAAGAAACAACCGCTTTCATTTGAAAAGCTGGGAATAATTCGCCAATGGTTAACATCATTATTTTTCCTTATGGTTAATGAAAGTAACAGCATAAGTTAATTTTATCGATTAGGATAATAGATTGCTTTTATTGCGATGATAAGAAATAATTATTGAATGTGTACGGTGTTTTACGATGGTTGCCATAGCATGTAGCCCGGATGGAGCCGCAGGCGGAATCCGGGGTTTACGCCTTCAGAATGCCTATAATGCGGAGAAATCAATATAAGATGATTAAAATCACTAAACATATTGTACTCAATCCAACCGAAATAAAGTTTACTTTTATTGCTTCTCCCGGTCCTGGCGGCCAAAATGTCAATAAAGTCGCTACTGCGGTACAACTACGGTTTAATGTAGTACAATCACTCTCATTGCCAGAAGATGTGCGTGATCGCCTAATCGCCTCATTAGGAAAAAGACTAACGGGGCAAGGTGAGCTGATTATTAAAGCCAGTAATTATCGCACACAAGAACGTAATAAACAGGATGCGTTAAGCCGGTTGAGTCAATTGATTAAACGCGTAGCGATTCCACCTAAAAAGCGTAAGAAAACCAAACCGACTTATGCGTCAAAACAACGGCGTTTAGAAACAAAAAAATTACAAGGACAGAAGAAAGCATTACGCCATTATAAAAGTGAATAAGTGAGTTTGAAATAACGGCTTGCCGTTATTTCGCCTCAGTAATTTCAGTTGGCCGCCAAGTTTTTGAGAAAAATGCTTCTAATGGGCTATAAAGTCGTAAGACAATAAACCATCCTTTACCTGGGACAGTTTGAATCCAATTACTTTTTTGTACGCCGTTCGGTAATGCTGGACTAAAATAAATCGTGGTGGAACCATCTGCATTTGCCACAGCAGCCGGTGTGGGATAACTTTGACTGCCGGCACGTGGATAACGTTGCGCGGTATCTAACATCGATCTGCTTTGGTTGTCATACACAGTTAACGACCAAAATTTGCCAGCAGGAATATGGGCTGGCAGTGTAACTTGATAAGTTTTGGCGCCATCAAAATAATTTTTGTCCCCATCCTTAAAACTCAATAAATATTGCGATCCCACTTCCGGTAAACGCATGATCATAGCGGGTGTAATACCGGTATAAGCATAGAAAAATGCGGTTCGCGCATTCAATGTACGCGCACCGGTATTCGGCAGCGGTTTAATTCCTGCTGGCGTTACTAATGGTGGTGGTGTTTCAAAATGATAACCGCCTACCCAGCCCATATTAAACCAGGCAGAATTAGGGTAATAAGCCCAACCTTCTGCTTCTCGCGGGCTAAAATTTAGCATGCGGCTGGTCGCATTACCGACAGCAACTGCATCAGTCAATATTTTTTTCATGCGCGCATCAGGTTGGAAAGGTTTTCCTTTGACGATACCAATCGCAGTCAAGTTACCCATGATCTCCGGATCGAATGCATCATTCGGTTGTTCTTGAACTAGCGCATTCACTTGCTCGAAGAAGGTATAATCATTGGCTGGCAACGTATTGAATGCTTTACCGCTTGCTTCGATAAATTTTGTTTCTGGGATCGGTGCGTTAGTTCCAGGTTTGATTTTACCTTCAAGTAATGTTGCGATACTGGTTCCATAACCGCCTGGCGTGTAGGGATAAATTTTCAAAGTTTTTTTGATGGTATCGACAGCAGGTTGCGGATTGTTGTTGATGAGAAACATCCGCCCGAGTACACCAACGCGCGTTGTGCGAGAACGGCCAATATGAAAACCACTGTCTGGCAATGGGCCATTATAACCTGGTGGTAATATTAAATATTTACCGCCTTGGCCGCGGTCTGGGCCGGGGATGCCAAAGTCAATCACCCAGCCCCACCACATGTCATCAAAAGTACCTAAAGCATCGGGCGGCGTTTCTACCACCATGGGCCCTTTGGATAAATCTACAAAACCTAAAAAGTAAACAGTATCAGCATTTGCCGTTAAAAAAAGTGATTTTGCATCCATTAATTGAGAAAAAATAACAATCGAGTTATCTTCGGCACCAATACTGAGAAAACCTTGTCGAATAGCGTAAGTAGATGCGCCTTGGAAGGCATTTAAAAATGTATTTACACCGTGTATAAAGTCCAAGTTATCATAGAGTTTTTCGACAGTTGCTGGATTGGGTGCACCATCTTTGAATTCTAATGTGCCTAGCCGAGTTTCCACTTTGTCCGGTGTTATTACCGTTGCAGGTAGGTTGGCGGCATAACTTTGCGGTATGGCGGTGAGTAAGGCGATGGCTGCTATTAGGGTGAAGGTGAGAATATTTTTTTGTTTCATAGGGGTGTTTCCTTTTTGATTTCAGTTAATTAGTGGCGATTATATCTCTAATCGATGACATCTTTCTTTGAGTAAAGCAATATATTTTTTCCGCATATGTTCTGATAAAAAACTATTATTAATGAGTTCTGGCCAAATGGATAGCGCTTGTTTAATTTCTTGTATAGTTATATTTATAATATTTTCATTTAATCCTAATTTTTCTCCG
>DATAXC010000042.1:0-2566 GCA_036266895.1 Gammaproteobacteria bacterium | reverse complement strand
TGCGCAACACATTGGCGAATAATATCTAAATTTGCTTCAAAATCCAATTCGAATACTTTTAATGGTTTTTGCACATACACCGCGGGATTGGCAACTGCCACCAACGGCAAGACCGCGTCACATTGAGAAATTTGGTTGTTGATCCAACTGGTTTCTTGCGTAATGTCGCCGATTTTAAAATGAAAACGTGGATGATTTAAGCAAGTGGTTAATTTATCTTGCGTTAAATCGATAGCATGAATCTGCCAATCGGTGTTGGCAAGAATACCTTCAGTTAAGTGGCTGCCAATAAAGCCATTGGCGCCTAAAATTAAAATCCGCATGAGCGCTCACTCCTCAAAAAATGAAATAAAAATGTCTTTAAGGGCAAGTCTAGAAATTGCTTTTTTACGTTAGAACTAGGCGGTCAAATTTTTAAAAGCGGAGTTTATCTATGAATAAATGAGCATTTTAAAAATTTGACCAACAACGTTCTAACGTAAAATAGCAATTTCTAGACCTGCCCTGAATTTTTAGTGGAAAATACTATACATCACATCTAATACCCGATCATGTTCCGCATCAGTCATCGCTGGGAATAAAGGTAAGGTCACAATGCGATCACAAATATCTTCTGCGCAGGGAAAATCACCGCGCTTAAAACCAAATGTTTGTTGGTAGTATGGATATAAATGTGCTGCACGATAATGTAAACCGGTACCAATATTTCTCTCTTTCATCGCATGCATAAATTCATCGCGGTTGATATGTGCAATATTTTCATTAATCAATGGCGTAAAAATATGCCAGGAATGTGTATGTTCATAATCAGGTTGTTTCGGTAATTGCCATTGCATCCAGTCAGACAAGGCTTCTTGATAACGTTTAGCTAAATCATTGCGACGTGCAATAAAACCATCTAATTCTTTTAATTGATGAATGCCAATTGCTGCTTGTAAATCCATCATATTATATTTGAATCCGGGTAATACCACTTCATAATCTTGGCTGCCATTTTTGCTATAACGATTCCACGCTTGTCGATCAATACCGTGGAAGCGCAGCCTTGCGATTTGTTCAGCGAGCTGTTGATCACGTGTGACAACGCAACCGCCTTCGCCGGTAGTCATATTTTTATTCGGATGAAAACTAAAGACTTGCGTGTCACCAAAACTGCCAATACGCTGATTTTTATATGCTGTGCCCATCGCATGCGCCGCATCTTCGAGTACACGCAAACCATGTTGATGCGCTATCTCATAGAGTCGATCTAAATGAACCGGTAATCCAGCAAAATGAACAGGTAAAATCAAACGGGTACGCTCAGTAATCGCTTGCTCTAATAAATCTAAATTCATATTAAACGTATTGGGGTCAACGTCAATTAATACCGGTTTGCCGCCGGCTAATACAATCGTGTTTAATGTAGCTACAAACGTGAGCGGAGTGGTAATCACTTCATCACCAGGTTGCAAGTCCATGGCTAATAAGGCTAAATGCAAACCAGCGGTCGCTGAAGATAAAGGTAAGACATAAGGTGCGTTAAAATAGTCTTTTAGCGCATCGGTGAATTGAGCGACACGTGGCCCCGTAGTCAGCCAGCCGCTTTTTAAGCAGGCAACAACATCGTCAATCGTTTCTTGGCTAATATAAGGGCGTGAAAAGGGTAAAAATTCTTCTGACATGGTTATTTTCCTTAAAACATCCTACAAAGCTACTAGTAAAATTCCATATTGTATAGAAATCAAGTATAATCACTGCAAGGTGATGGCTATTTTGAGCCCATTACACCATAAAAAGTAATAATTTTATACTAAATCTTAACATATTCTTAACTACGTCCCACTCCAAATTAAAGAGGAAATTAAAATGGCAATACTTGTTGGCAAAAAAGCACCTGATTTTACCGCAGCGACTGTGTTAGCAGATGGCACAATTGATGCGCATTTCAATTTACATCAACAAATTGAAAAAAAATATGCAATTATATTCTTTTACCCATTAGATTTTACTTTTGTTTGCCCGTCCGAATTAATTGCCCTACATAATCGAATTGAAGAATTTAAACAACGTGGTGTTGTTGTGCTGGGTATTTCCATTGACTCACAGTTTACCCATATTGCTTGGCGGAATACCCCAGTGGCAAACGGCGGTATTGGTCAAATTAGTTATCCATTGGTTGCCGATGTGAACCACCAAATTTGCCAAGCTTACGGCGTTGAACATCCAACTGCACATGTGGCATTACGTGGTGCATTTGTGATTGATAAGCAAGGTATTGTGCGTTCGCAAATCGTTAATGATTTACCATTAGGTCGTAATGTCGATGAATTGCTACGTTTGATTGACGCATTAGAATTCCATGAGAAACATGGTGAAGTTTGCCCGGCTGGTTGGACCAAAGGTAAAACTGGCATTAAACCAACGGCAGAAGGGATCGCCCAATTCTTAGCGGGCGAGGCAGAGCAGTTGTAATTTTTCTGAAATGATGAGTATTGTCTCTTGTGCGAGGGGCGTTGTTGAATAAATGAGAAAAGCGAAGCCTATTGCCTCTCCCCTTGTGGGAGAGGCCGACGCCGAAGGCGGC
>DATAXC010000039.1:0-2691 GCA_036266895.1 Gammaproteobacteria bacterium | reverse complement strand
AGAGATTCATCAGCATCAAATTCAAAGTCAATATTTTTAGTCCTCAATAATTCAAAAGCGAAGGAACGCATTCTTAAGATAATCTTTTCAAAATTATCATTATCAGGATTGATTGACCAAACGATGTCCGACATGGATTCGAGCATATTTCGAGAATATTCTCCAATTTTGTCAAGCATAGGTATCACTTCTTTTGAGCCTTCTCTTGCTACAAGTGTAAAAATTGAAATGCTGCTTAGTGTAGAACCAATATCATCATGTAAGTCGCTTGCAATTTTATTTCTAAGAGTTTGCAGCTTTAATAATTGACGGATGTGATAGCTACGGTAAATGAAGAAAAATAAAATTCCCATCAAAATAATGCCAACTATTAGAGATTTCTGTAAAAATGCCTGCTTTTTAATTTGCAAAGTCTGTATTTGTTTGTCTTTAGTGAGTAAAGCAATTTCTTTTTCATTTTTTTCAGAGCTATATACAGCGCCCATCTCAATTGTTTTTTTAGCATTTTCTTCACTAAGAATAGAATCTTTTATTGCATTTTCTTTTGATAGATAGATAGAAGTAGACTTATAATCGTTGAGTGCCCCGCAACTAATTGCAAGGTCATTGTATAGGGAACTCTGAGTATTTTCATCATCAATGGCAATAGCAATGGTTAGCGCTTTTTGCAGATCAGCGATAGCTTTAGAATAATTTTTTTGTGTAATATATATCTCTCCCAAACATTCGTATGAATAGCTGATCTGCGGTTTATAATTTAGCTTGTTGGCAATTTGAAGGGCATCGGTAGCGGATTGAATTGCTTCATTGGATAACCCCTGTTTGTTGTAAGCCATGGATATGTCGCGGAGATTAGCGTTTGCAGCAGCAGAATCATGTAAAGCGTAATTCGCATTAAGCGCTTGCTGAAAACAATGAACGGCTTTACGCAATTGGTTTTGATTTACATATATGTTCCCAATCTCTGCCAGGTCTCCGGCAAGTAGTAAATTACTATTAACTTTCTTTGCAATACTATACGAGCGGTTATAGTAATCAATAGATTTATTGTAATCATGGGCAAGGTTATATATTTCAGCAATATTATAACAATTGGCAGCCACTTGCAAAATATCATGTCTTCTTTCAGACATTTTTATGATTTGCTGATAATAGCTGATAGCTATTTGGTAATCACCAATCTCTCTATAAATACCTGCTCTGCTCTCCATGCTTTGAACAATAGCTACCGAATCGTTCGCTTCATTTGCCTTTTGCAGCGCTTTGTTAGAGTAATCCATTGCTTTTGAAAAATCGCTTTGCCTCTCATAGTAGTCTACGAGGTTGTTATAAAGATAAGCAAATCCTGCGCTGTTGTTTTTTTCAATGAGTGAAGCCACGTTATTTAAATAAATCAAGGCGTTTTTATAATTTCCTTTTTGATCATACATACCCGATAAATACAAATAGCTGGTAATTATACCCGGCTTGTAATTGAACTTTTTAGACAAGTCAAGTGCTTCTTTATTGTAAAGAAGGCTGGTATCCATGTTATAAAAAAAATAAATATCCCTTAAGCCAAGAATTACTTTTACTTTATTGGTGTCCTCTTTTGCTGTTTGGAGTTTATTATATAATGAATCTATTTTAGGATTCTGCGCTGAACACAGTGCAGGGAAAAGAGTTTCAAATAGTAAAAAAAAAGCAAAAAACTTTTTCATAAATTAATCTATACTACAAATAAAAACAGTTAATAGAACATTTACTATCGCATAAACATCTGGTTATAAAGTCAATTTAACTTCAAAATCAGATGTTTATCTGATAGTACAGTTATAAAATATAATTAACTTTACAAAAGATTTCTCTAACATTTCATAAGTAAAAACTCGTATAATTACCATTCATTGATTTCTGTTCTGCAATTTAAAAGATAAAAAACTATTTCGTTTGAAACGATAGGTTAAAGATTTATTATGAATTGAAGGAATAGAATGATTAACAATAATTGAATTAACTATTTTTAATAACGTAAAACTTTTACCCATGAATAATTTTACCCGTATTTTAATGGTTTCATCCTTAATACTGATTACCAGTTTAAGTGTCTATTCACAGGATGTATATAAAACAGCAAACCTGGGCATAGGAACAACCACTCCTCAACAAAAGCTGGAAATAGCCGGAAACAATACTATACGTGTTGACGGCTTGATTGGTGCAACCTACAAGGCTAGTCCCGGCGCAAGTACTTCAGATTTCATTTATGTAAATGCCAACGGCGACTTATATGCTATGCCCAATGGTGCCAACGGCGCGATACTCTCCATTAGTGCTACAGGCATTCCCACATGGGCAAGCGCCTCTTCAGTAGCTAATGCATGGAATTTTACAGGAGGCAATGCAGTAAGTGCTACATGGGGCACAGATTATCTTGGTTCCAACAATAATGAACCTATAGAGTTTGAAGTTAATAGTGTTTATTCGGGCGTGCTTGATCCTACAAACGAGAACGTATATTTTGGTGGAACGGCAAACGGTTATTATCCAGGCAATGATTTATCAGGTCCGGTTGCGGGCGCGTATAATAACGTAGGTATAGGGACAGGCGCACTGGGAAGGGTGGCTAACGGCTCATGGTGGAGTGTTGGTATTGGATATCTTGCGTTGGCTTCTTATAATAATACTACTAATGGGGCGGGTAACGGAAGT
>DATAXC010000038.1:0-9872 GCA_036266895.1 Gammaproteobacteria bacterium | reverse complement strand
ACCGCCTTCTATCAATAAACTGGTGATATCTCGTTTACCTAAGTTATCTAATAAACTGGGTAAATCGACTAAACCACGTTGATTTTTTGGCAAGATTAACACTTCAATATTTTTTTTGGTAAAATAGGCGATGGTTTTTGCCGGTATGTCTGTTGTCGTAGCAATTAGCGTTTTTGCTGTTGGATGTTGATCAAATAGCCGTAAATTATTCGGTAAGTCACCTTTGGTCGATAAAATAATCCGTAACGGTTGTTTACTCGGTTTTATGTTTTCTGTCGTTTCTACTCTAGCGGTGAGTAGCGGGTCATCTTGGCTGGCAGTAGCAGCCCCAATTAAAATAGCATCGACTTGCTGCCGCAGTTGATGCGCAATATTTTGTGAAGTTTTATTTGAGATCGCTTTACTATCCCCTGATTGCGTAATCGTTTTTCCATCTAATGACATCGCCCATTTCGCAATGACAAAAGGACGTTGTTTTTGTATATAGTGAAAGAAAATTTGATTTAATTGTGTGGCGGCTTCTGCTTGTAAGCCTATTTCTACAGTGATGCCCGCTTCTTGTAATTGTTGTATCCCTTTACCGGCTACTTGTGGGTTAGGATCGAGGCAAGCAACATATACTTTTTTAATGCCGGCTTGGATTAAGGCTGTAGTACAAGGCGGCGTCCGTTTTTTGCTGTGACAGCAGGGTTCTAATGTAATATAAGCGGTAGCGCCTTGCGCATCGCTCCCTGCCGCTGCTAATGCATGCGCTTCAGCATGCGGCCCACCAGCATATTGATGATAGCCCTGGCCGATAATCTGTTGATTTTTCAATAAGATACAGCCCACCATTGGATTAGGCGACACCGTCAGACAGCCTTGTTTTGCCAATTGCAGTGCTAAAGACATGTAATTTTCATGATTAATCATAGAGATAGCCCGTAATAAATCAGGGCATTGGCATGCTATAACTAGCCCATTAGGTTTCTCACCCAATGAGATAAGTGTGCAGATAGCAATGATTCTTCTTTCATCCGGACTATCACCGTCGGCTTTGGCATTTCACCAAATCTGCTGACCTTTTCCAGAAAAGCTAGGCTGAAAAAGCGCTCGCGGGCTAAACCATTTAATTATCAATGGTATTACCGCCGGTAGGGGATTACACCCTGCCCTGAAGGAATCAGCTTAAAGTTAATGCTAATGCGAGATATTGTCAATAAAAACACATTAATTCTATGTTAAAATATAATATTAGAAGGAAGCTATTTTGTTCAGGGGGGTCGTGTAATGAAAAGAAGGGAGAAAAAAAATATGACGACTACAACCAAGGCACATAAACGCGCTGTCGTACATCCCAGATATGATGAAATTGACGAAGCTTCGGCAGAATCTTTTCCAACCAGTGATCCACCAGCTTGGACTTTAGGCACACAACGTACACGTGCGGATTACGTACTCCCGGGCACGCCAGATGTTGCACAACTCCTTGCTTATGAACATGAGGTGATTAAAGAAGTGGTCGTGTATGCCATTAATAAGTTGGTGTTGATGATTGAAAATGGCAAGCAAATCGATAAAACCGTTTTAACGCATATTGATTAATTTCTGCATCAATTTGTTGGCCAATGTTATCATGAAAAAGAAGCAGCCTTATTTCCACTGCTGCGACAAAGTAAAGAGGGACTTTCTGATTATTTATTAAATGATTTGGAGCAAGAGAATCAAGCAGGAAAACAATTATTAGCAGAAATAGATAGTATTATGAAAAAATATTTAAAAAATGCAGAAAATTTGGCAATCAAGAAAAAATTACTTTTTTTAATTAAAGAAGCGCGTCACTTATATTTGAATCATTTGGAAAAAGAAGAAGAATATATTTTTCCGAACCTTTCTGAATTTATTAGCAAAGAAAAACGGAAAGATTTAGTCGGGCAATTTGCTGAAATTGATAAACATACACAGCGATCGCATCAAGATTTGATTAAGTTGGCGAAAACCATTAATGAAGAGTTAGGATAGGCGATCGATTTATTAAGTATAAAGAAATCTCATCCGCTCTCAGGGAGAGTTGGGTTTAACCGCAACTTACGCTTAACTCTTAAATACTTGCCGCGCAATAATGAGCCGCATAATCTCATTGGTACCTTCTAAAATTTGATGCACGCGCAAATCACGAAAATAACGTTCAATGGGATAATCTCGAATATAACCATAACCACCATATAGTTGCAGCGCTCGATCGCAAATCGCAAAACCAATATCGGTTGCCAAGCGTTTCGCCATCGCACAATACATAATGGCTTGTGGATCTTGTTGATCAAGTGCACTAGCGGCGCGGTGTACTAATAAACGTGCCGCTTCGAATTCAGTTAACATATCTGCATATTTAAATTGTAATGCTTCAAAATCAGCTAAGCGTTGATTAAATTGCGTGCGCTCTAACAAATGTTCGCGCGTTAACGCCAAACATTTTTTTGCACCGCCCAAAGAACACGCAGCAATATTCAATCGGCCGCCATTCAGAGCAGATAAAGCAATTTTAAATCCTTGTCCTTCTTCACCAATGCGATTAGTCACCGGCACACGACAGTTTTCAAAAAATACCATGGTTGTGGGTTGACTATGCCAGCCCAATTTTGCTTCTTTTTTTCCAAAACTAATACCAGCACGATCTTTTTCCACTAGTAAACAAGTGATGCCTGCTGGCCCTGCTTCGCCAGTACGTACCATACAAACATAGATATCACTGTTGGATCCACCAGAAATAAAGGCTTTTGCACCATTGATGATATAATCATTACCATCACGAACCGCAGTGGTTTTCAATGAAGCCGCATCAGAACCAGCATTCGGTTCAGTTAAACAATAACTACTGAATGCTGACATGTTGACTAATGCGGGTAACCAGGTGCGACGTAGCGTATCATCGGCATAATGATCAATCAACCAAGCCACCATGTTGTGAACCGAAAGATAAGCGGCGGTAGAAGGACAAGCGGTTGCTAATTCTTCAAAAATAATGACGCTATCTAAACGCGTTAATGCACTGCCGCCCAGCTCATCTCGCACAACAATCGCAGCAAGACCCAGTGCAGCAGCTTTACGAAGCGTATCGGTTGGAAAAATATGTTGTTCATCCCAAAGACTAGCAAACGGCGCCATTTCTTTATCGGCAAAATCACGTGCCATCGTTTGCATGGTTTGTTGTTCCGATGATAAATTAAAATCCATGATAATTACATTGCTCCTATTTCTGATGCAAATAAATCTTCGATGATTTCTCGTCGACGAATCAAGTGCGCTTGGTTGCCTTCAACTAATATTTCAGGTAATCGACAACGTGAATTATAATTCGAACTCATGCTAAAACCATAGGCACCACACATATCAATAGCCAGTAAATCATTGGTTTGAATAGCCAGCTCACGATCTTTACCGAGAAAATCAGCTGATTCACAAACTGGCCCAGCAATATCATATCGCTGTGTAGGCTCATCGCGTTGTATGACTGGTAAAATCGGTTGCCAGGCATGATATAAAGCGGGACGTAATAAATCATTCATGCCCGCATCGACAATAGCAAATTGTTTTTCTCCACTCGTTTTAAGATACTCAACACGTGTCAGTAAAATACCCGCATTACCGACCAATGAACGGCCTGGTTCTAAAATAATTTCTAATGGACAAGCGGCTAATTTTTCACGGATAGCTTGCGTATACGCTATAATCTCCGGTGGATTTTCGTGATGATATTGAATGCCTAAACCGCCCCCAATATTAATATGTTGCAATTGAATGGAGAGCGTTTGTAATTGTTGATATAAAGCTAATAAAGTATCGCAAACTTGCAAAAAAGGAGATAATTCTGTGATTTGCGAACCAATATGACAAGCAATGCCAATTAAGCGTACGGCAGGTAATTGAGTGAGCGTTTGACAAAGCGGTAAAACTTCATCGAGATCAATGCCGAATTTATTTTCTTTGAGACCAGTTGAAATATAGTGATGTGTTTTTGCATCAACATTCGGATTAATACGTAGTGCAAAGTTAACCGTTTTATTTTTTTGCGTGGCCAACTGATTTAAACGGTGCAATTCTTCTATCGATTCAACATTAAAACAATGAATACCAACGTCAATGGCACGGGCTATTTCCGCAGTATTTTTACCGACACCAGAAAAAATAATCTGATTAGGTTGGCCGCCTGCCGCGAGTACACGTTCTAGTTCACCGATAGAGACAATATCAAAACTAGCTCGCCACTGCGCAAATAAATTCAATATCGTCAGATTACTATTTGCTTTGACCGCATAACAAATACGATGTGGCAAATGATGTAAGCCACGTTGAAAAGCATGCCAATTTGCAGAAATAGCGGCGCGTGAATAAATATAACAAGGCGTGCCGAACTCGGCCGCAAGTGTGTATAAACGGATTTTTTCAATATAGAGTTCATTTTGATGATAGTATAGACATGACATAAGATTAGAATCTCGTTTTTTGGTCCATGATTTTATAAACAATTTGTCCAATGTGTTGATTGGTCGCCAAGGCCGCCTGATAAGCTGCATCAATGGACAACGATACTAAAGTCCATGGTTCATTGTTTAGTAAAATAGTTTCAGTTTCGTCGTTCAAGCTAACAGAAAAGCTGTTCAATGGCAAAAATAATCCCTTGCCGGTGGCTTTCACCATGGCCTCTTTGCGTGCCCAAACACGATAAAAGCTAGTATTTCTTTCTGCTTCTGATAATGCGAAAAAAGCTTGATTTTCTTGCGGGCTAAAATAACGTTTTACCACACCCGGGTTATAACTAACCGCTATTTTCTCGATATCAATGCCGATGGCATGGTCTAGGGTGAGCGCGACCACCGCCATTTCATCAGAGTGAGCCAAATTAAACTGGAACTGGGTGTGTGGTGCAGATAGAAACGGTTTATGGTAAGTCGTATAGCCAAAGCTGATCTGTTTTGCTGAGCAATCTAAATAATAGCTTAAAATTTCTCGTAAAGCGGCATGGGCAGCAATGAAGCGGCGTTGATGTACTGGCAAGTGAAAACGGTTGGCGCGCGCGACCTCTTCTGGGCTTAAGCAAGCTAATTTAATCGCTTGTTCTGCATTGGTTAATGCCAAGGAGATTGACCAAACATGGACTTCATGGGCTGTTAGGGTTAATTTCATTGCATTCAGTCTGTTCATTATCAAATTGCTTATGATATGCTATTTAACGGATGAGTAACATTGGCTTTGATAAAGATATTTCAAAGGAGTTGAATATGCTAAATACTTTAGATCTATATGGAAAAATTGCGTATATTATCGTTCTGATTGGCGGCATTAATTGGGGTTTGGTCGGTTTGTTTAATCTTAACTTAGTGAGCGCATTATTTGGCATGATGCTAGGCCGGTTAATTTTTATTGTAGTGGGTATTGCTGCCGGTTATTTGTGTTACCTGATTTATTTGGAAAAGATGAAAAAGCCGCAAGTGTAGGATAGATGACCTTCTCGTAGCTGTTCATGAGATAGTGGAAGATACGAGAAAGTGATGAGAATTGCCTCTTCCACAAGGGACGTTGTTGAATAAATAAATGCCCTAGCACTTTTGCCTCTCCCCTTGTGGGAGAGGCAATATTCACTTTTCTCATTTATCCCCACACTTCTGCCGCACCTCTATATCTTACTAATTAAATACTATTTAAACACTACGTCAACGTCACATCCAACCACCGTCCAATCATGAACGTTAACCCCCCCGCAACAGCGCCAATACATAACATGCGCAAGCCATTTAACCACGGGTTCCGGTTCGTGAATAAGCTTAATAGTGCACCAATTAAAAATAAGGTAATACCGGTTGCTACAATACTAATGTATAAACTCATATTCGAATGGCTGAACAAAAACGGCAGCAACGGTATGCCAGCACCAATCGCAAAAGAGAAAAAAGAAGAAAGCATCGCACCGATAGGCGACACTAAATCATCGGGGTTAATACCTAATTCTTCTCTAGCAAGAGCATTGAGACCAGTTTTTGGATTTTTGATCATTAATTTTGCTAAATGATCTGCTTCTTCTAAAGGTACGCCACGCGCCTGATAAATTAAACTGAGTTCTTCGGTTTCTTCTTCAGGGTATTCTTTCAATTCTTGTTCTTCAATAGCGATTTGATATTCAAATACTTCTCGTTGAGAACGGACAGATATATATTCCCCAGCGCCCATAGAACAAGCGCCGGCTAATAAACCTGCTACACCAGCTAAGATGATAAAATGTGGACTCGCTTGGGCACCTGCCACACCTAAAATCAAACTCATATTCGAAATTAAGCCATCATTAATCCCAAACACAGCAGCCCGTAAATTACTGGCCGCGTTGAAACTGGTATGGCGATGTTCTGAATGCAGCTCACTAAAAACTGACATGCCGCGAATTTTCATTGCCGACAAAATCGGCCGAATATTTTCTGAGCCTAAATGCTTGATTAGCCAAATAATAATACAAGAACGTAAATCAGGTGTAAAAACGGGTGGTGGTAATTGCTGTTCAAGTATTTTTTTTTGCCAAATAGCGGCTTGTTTTTCCGCTACAACTTTTAAATCAGTAAAGAGTTTTTTATGTAAGACATTTTTTTCATGCTCAGCCATAATACTATAAAGATACGCAGAACGTTTTTCTTCGTACCAATTGTCATAAATTTCCATACATTATATCCATTACACTTGAAAGTGCGATTTTTGCATTTTCAAGTGTTCATTGCGCGATGGGATTTCTTAAGGGGAGAATCGCGATTCTCCCCTTAAGTGCCTGACACGAATTCATTTCGTGTCAGGCATAGAATTGAGTAGAATACCATTCGTACTTCGCTTTTTGAAGTACGAATGGTATGTCCTTAAAGATCAGTAGAGGTGCCGCACATGATTAAAACCGCCAGTTTACCAGAAGCTATTTTAGCGGTTATTCAAGAAAAGGGAACAGAGCAACCTTTTACCGGTGATTATAATGACTTTGGCGAGGCGGGTACTTATTTATGCCGCCAATGCGGTTTGCCGTTGTTTCGCTCACGTAGTAAATTCCATTCCGCTTGTGGCTGGCCTAGTTTTGATGAAGAAATACCTGGTGCAGTGATGATGCGGCGTGATGCAGATGGACATCGTGAAGAAATACTCTGTGCGCGTTGTCAGGGCCATCTGGGGCATGTATTTTTGGGCGAAGGGTTTACTGCGAAAAATATACGGCATTGTGTAAATTCATTCAGTTTAGATTTTGTTGCGGATTTAACTGTGCGCGAGACCGAAGAAGCTATTTTTGCAGCAGGTTGTTTTTGGGGTGTGGAATATTATTTTAAACGGTTGCCCGGCGTGTTAAAAACCGAAGTGGGGTATAGCGGCGGTGATCAGCAGAATCCTTTATATGAAGCGGTATGTGCGGGCTATAGTGGTCATTATGAATCAATACGCGTTATCTATGATCCCGATAAATTGAGTTATGCTGATGTTGTGCGCTATTTTTTTAATATTCATGATCCGACTCAAACTGATGGCCAGGGGCCTGATCATGGTGCGCAATATCTTAGTGTGATTTTTTATTATGATGAAATGCAAAAACAGTTGGCACAGCAATGCATTGCACAATTAACTGCGGCTGGGTATCAGGTTGCTACTCGCTTATTACCGGTCAGTGTGTTTTGGCGCGCTGAGAAATACCATCAAGATTATTATGAAAAAACCGGAAAGACGCCGTATTGCCATACGTATGTGAAGCGGCTATGAGGGGTGCACACCAAGAGAAACAATAGTTTTTTATTGTCTCGCCCTTAACGTAAAAAAATAAACGGGTAACCCAACCACCATCAACGCAGCGCAACTCAACAACATCATGGCATCAAAATTAGAAATCATCCAAATGGAGTAAAGCATCGCAACAATAGCAACTAACATCGGTTTAGAAAAAAGCCAGCGAAAAGAAAAACCAACTTTTTCCAGCCATAAAAATTTTAATTCTGCGATGGTTGCAGCAAAATAAGTAATCAGCGTCAACAAAGTAGCAAATAATGCAATGTTATTAAACTGCTTTAACAAAGTCGGTTCAATAGTCATAAATAATAAAAACGTGACTAAACTGGAAGATAAAATTTGAGCTGGAATCGGCACATCATGCCGCGATAATTTACTGAGTATTTGCGGAAACAAATGATCACGTGCTGCAGCAAAAGCAATTTGTCCTTGAATTAAAATACAAACATTGATTGCACCTAATGCAGAAATAACCGCGCATAAAGCAATCAGGCTAGCAGCATGTGGGCCAAATAATAAGGTTGCTGCTTCAGCAAAAGGAAATTGTGAATCGGCTAAAGTGCTGCTGGGGATCATGCCCATGAGTACAATTGTACTTAGGATATAGATGATTGAGACAATTAAAGTACCAACAATTGTTGCAATATAAATATCACGCGGTCCGCGGGTATTTTCTGCTGGGATGATTGCCGATTCTAAACCAATGAAAGCCCAAAACGTTAAAGTAGCAGCACCACTAATCGCGGTGAAACTAGAAGTATGTGTTAATGAAAATTGTTCCAAATTAATTAAATGCATGCTGCCAAAACCAACTAATATAATTAAAATTAACGGAGCAATTTTGATCACGGTTAAGACCAGTTGCACTACACCAGCAATATGAATACTAATCAAATTAATGAAAGTGAATAACCAAACAAAACATAATTCTACAGCAAGCGTTGCGTAAGGGGCATAAGCCGGGTTTTCTGCATTTAAAGAAGGGATTAAAAAACCAAGATAGCCCGCTGCTGCGACCGACACTGCCGCCACAGAAACTAAAAAACTCGCCCAATACGTATAAGCAATAATGAATCCAGTCGGTCGGCCGAAGGCTTTTTTACAAAACGCATATAAACCACCGGTTTTCGAGTAACGCTTGTTGAGACTGGTGAAAGTAAAAGCGAGAAATAATGTGCCGATCGCAGTAAATATCCAGGCTAATATGGAAATAGTACCATAATGTGCCAACGAAGCAGGCAGCAAGTAAATACCGGTACCTATCATGTTACCCACGACTAAGGCGATGAGAATGGGTAAGCTAAGCGCTTTTTTATCCATGGTGCTATCCTATTTTTAGCATTATTTTATCATATAGATCATAATTTTTACACCATTAATGGAATAAAATTCAGTGGAAGAATATTTTTTAAAAGAAAGAGTACAATATCTTTATCAGGATGATAAAGAAAGGGATTCCTTGTGCTACGATAGTAGTAGAGCGAATAAAAGAAACGACTATTAATCATGGAGAAATAGTAACATGTCTGAAGATGAAAAAAAGGATTTATTAAAAAAACAAGCGTGTTTTACTGGATTAAATGAAGAAGAATTGGATACGCTGTCTTCTTTGTTGGTGGAAGAACGCGTACCAGCGGGTACCCTGATTGTTAAGCAAGGAGAGTGGGTCGACAATGTTTATTTGATTGTTGAAGGTGAAGCGGATGTAAAAATCACCTTAAAAGATTATCCAGATCAAACCGCATCGATTGCGACGTTGGGGCCAGAGGATGCGATCGGATTAAATGAAACCGGATTTTATTCGGTTTCCGGTATTAGGACCGCGACAGTGATTGCCATGACAGACATGATTTTATTGCGCTTAAGCGTTGCAGCGTTTCATGGTTTTGCTTTGGCATTTGCACATGCGAATCAAGTGATGCGGGTGCATGCGCAGCAGTTACTAGGGCTGGCTTTCAAAGAAAAATCTTGAAGTATTTATTTTTGATTATGTAAACGGCCGTCTTTGGGCAAGGTTCAATGAAAAAGTTAGCCAAAAATGCTCACATACTCGCGTGTATGCTGCGCTTTTTGGCTAACTTTTTCATTGAACCTTG
>DATAXC010000024.1:0-10102 GCA_036266895.1 Gammaproteobacteria bacterium | reverse complement strand
CACCGATGAACACCGATCAAGTGATTGTGCGGATTGGCGTCGCGCATTTGAGTAAATTAATCCAAAATGGCTGTGGTACGATTGAAGCGATTCAAATTTATAGCGATTGTTTAGACATTATTTCCACTGGCAGCGGCAATATTTATATGAATGGACGGATCAATTTGCGTAAAGTGAGTAATACCAACACCGGTACGGTTACCGTATTAAATGCCAATACGCCATCGCTCAGTATTACCACCGGCGGGATGGGTACGGTGAATGTCAGCGGCCGTGTTGGTGTGCAATCGATTGTGCACCATGGTGGCGGCGATATTAATATTATTGGTGCGGATACGCCTGATCTGAATATTCAAAGCGATGGAGCCGGTAAAATTGGCATTCAAGGGCAGCGCGTGCAATTACGCAGTATCAATGCGAAAGATAAAGCCTGTGTGTATATTAATGGCGTGAATAGTCAATCGGTAGATGTGACGTTAGCTGGCGGTGCGCGGATTGGGCTGGCTGGGGTGACGCAAGATTTACACGTGACCACCACCGATGGCGCAATGTTTTTTGGCCGCACACTCTGTTCGCAAAATGCGTATATTCGCACTTATCGATCTTCGCATGTGAATTTTACCGCGGTTACCCGTGCGTTTGTTTCGGCAAACGATAGCAGTAGTGTGTATTTCTTTGGATGGACAAAAATTTTGTCTTCTTTTATCGCCAACGATGCAACGGTGATTCCACTGGCCCCTACGATTGATTGTAGTTGCTATTATGTGGAACGACCGCGCATGTCGTATAAGGGTGAAGGCTAGAATATAATGTTAGGATATAATTGACAATTTGTTCTTTCTGTACGATAATAGGTACGTGTACTTATTATGTGATGAATAGCTATGAATTCAATTTCCTATACAGCAGCTCGCTCTCATTTGGCTAAGACCATGCAGCAAGTTTGTGATGATCATGCGCCTGTTGTTATTACTCGGTCTAAATCTGAACCTGTAGTCATGATTTCTTTGTCCGATTTTGAATCTATGCAAGAAACTAACTATCTTATGAAAAGTCCACAGAATGCTGCAAGATTATTAGAAGCGATGGATGAGATTGAAGCTATGATTGAAACTGATAAATCTAATAAGAAAGAAGATTAAATGATAGCAGTTATTTATACTAGTCAAGCAAAAGAAGATCGAATTTATTGGGAAAAAAATAATCTTAAAATTATTAAGCGCATTAACTTACTGATCGAAGATATCAAGAAACATCCTTTTTCCGGTATTGGTAAACCAGAACCGTTAAAATTTGAACGGGCTGGTTATTGGTCGCGCCGAATTAATCAAGAGCATCGTCTGGTGTATAAAGTTGATAACGGACATGTTTACATTGCTCAATGTCGTTATCATTATTAAGCGTGGACATTGATATCAATTAAAATAGGCCGCACTACCAAAGCTCTTCATCGATTTTTTCAAATAGCTGTGTATTTTTTTAAATTCCTTTATATCTTTAGTGGACCAAGTACCTGCGAATTTATCTAAATCATGATAGATGGATTTTTTTGTATTCTCACTATAGTCAATGTTTTCTTTAATCAGGATTAAAATTAACATATGTTGGTTCCAATACTATAACACCTTCTCCACCTGCGCCCATACCATTTCTGGCGGCACCGTCTCAAAGCAAGCAGGAAATACTACTGCCGGTTTGCGATAAGTACACGTGCGGCTTAAGCACGGTGCGCAAGGAAAATGTGCCGAGAGATGCGCTGAAATTGGACCTAATGCACCGGTATAAGCAGGATCAGTTGAACTATATAACGATACAGTGGGCACACCGAGCGCTGCTGCTAAATGTCCAAAACCGGTATCAACAGCAATCGCTGCTTTGGCGTGCACTAACAAAGCTGGCATATCGGCAATACGCAAATCAGGTAACACATCAACCACGTTACAATGTGCAGCAATACGTTCTGCACGTGCTAATTCTTCTGCGCTGCCGCCACTGATTTTGATGCGATATCCCGCTTGTGCAGCAGTTTGTGCTAAGGTGATCCAATAGGATTCTGGCCATTGTTTGGTGACCCAAGTAGTGCCATGTAAAAAGACCAGGTATTTTTCAGGTTGTTGTGCAGAAGATGCGGTTTGAAATAATTGACGTGGTATACCAAAATCGGGCGGTGTATCGGGTAAAGCATAGCCTAATGCTTGACTAAATAAACTCCGCATGCGGACGACAGCATGTTGATAAAAATTAACTTGGCAAGTACGTTGATAACATAACGCAGCAAATCTTTCTCGCGCCGAACCCCAATCTAAGCCAACGCGGGTTCCTTTGGTGAATAAAGTTAACAAAGCACTTTTCATTAAACCTTGTGCATCTAATACTAAATCATACGGTTGCTGTAATTGTTGTCGCAATAGGTGCCATTCCGCACGTGTGTTCGCAGAAAATATATTTTTTCGCCAACGTCGTAACGCAACCGGAATAACATTTTTTACTAATGGATGCCAAGCAGGAATAACAGTGAAATTTTCTTCTACTAACCAATCAAAGCTAATATCAGGTAATGCACTCCCTGCATCGGTCAAGGCGGGTAATACATGAATCAAATCACCCATAGAAGAAGTTTTAACTAATAAGACGCGCATGTTTAAGTTCCCCACTGTGCCATCACAGCCAGTACTTGTTCGGGTTTTAAATCCAGCATGCAGCGATGATGTTTTAATGGGCATTCGCGTTTAAAACAAGGCTGACAGGGTAAATCTAATTTTAATACTGTCGCTTGCGGTGAAAGCGGTGGGGTATAACCCGGACTGGTTGAGCCATAAACGGCAATCAAAGGTTTATTTAAAGCAGCAGCGACATGCATTAAACCCGAATCATTGGTAATAATGCCCGATGCTAATGATAGCAAATCAATCGATTCAGCAAGATCAACACGACCGGCAAGATCATCGCAACGTTGCTCGGTGAGCGTCATAATTTGCTGAGTGACTGCACGATCTTTTTGTGAACCGGATAACCAAATATCCCAACCCTCTTGAATTTTTTGATTAGCAACTTGTGCGTAATATTCAGCAGGCCAGCGTTTTGAAGGGCCAAATTCCGCACCCGGACACATCACTAATACCGGTCGATTGCGCCAAATGGGGTTGTGTTTGACTAACATTGCGTCTTGTGATGCTTTGGAAACAGAAAACGTTGGAATCGGATAAGGTTGTGGTAACGGTGCATTCGGTGGTAAGCCGAGTGCGATATATTGTTCTACCATCAAGGGATAACGTTTTTTATCGAGTACACGCAAATCATTTACTACACCATAACGATATTCACCACGCCAACCGGTACGTTTCGGAATGCCTGCAAGCCACGGAATTAATGCAGATTTAAACGAGTTCGGCAAAATAATCGCTTGTGTATAATGATGTTCTTGCAATTGTTTCGCGATGCGATAACGTTCGCCTAATTTTAATTCATTATGTGTAATCGGCAACGGAATCGCTTGCGCTATTTCCGGCATACGGCTTAGCAAGGAAAATGTCCAGGCAGGTGCTAATACGTGAATTTCTGCTTGAGGGTCTTGTTGTTTAATCAATTTAAACAAGCTTTGCGACATGACCGTGTCCCCTACCCAAGAGGGGCCAATAATGAGTATTTTTTGTGCCATAAATCACTACCTATTCGTTTAAAACATATTCTGCGCCGCAGTAAGGGCAAGTTATTTTACCAGTTTCTTCAATGGACAAATAAACGCGTGGATGAGCATCCCAGACCCGCATGTCTCTGGGTGGACAAGATAGCGGCAAATCAGCTCGCGTAATTTCATAACGACGTTTCGTGCAAGCAGGTGGGCCGTTCATGATGTCATTGTGTTTATCTGCCATAATAAATCCCCATAAATGTGACGAAATAATGAACTATTTGGGTGGAGTTGGCAAGTATAAAGTTTAAGTTTTAATGGGCGCAAACTGTGAATTGACAACTGGTTTTAAACGCTAGGTTGATATTTTGTTGTATGAATGAAGTAACAGACCTCTCCCGCCCTTCGGGCACTCCCGCAACAAGTGCGGGACGGCGCCTTCCCGCACTTGTTGCGGGAGTGCCCGAAGGGCGGGAGAGGGTTCGCTTTCATTTAAAGTAATTTAAATATAGTTGATAATTGTACTAGGGTGTCGCTCCATCATATCGCTATAAGGTTAAAAGTCTTGAAAAAACCGACTTATTATTGTGTAATAAGAAAGCAGTATATTTTCTAAACGCGCTGTTTGAATAAACTATCTTATAATTTTAAAAAAATTGTTATTAATCAATTAGAGCTTATAAAAAAGAAGTAGTGAATAATTAACTGCGCCCACACATTAAGCTATATATTAAACAAGATTGACATAATAAAGCAAAATATGGGCGTTACACATGTAAAGAAAAAAGACAGTGGATAGTTTCTAATTTTTAATAATGATAACTCATTGTAAGACAAAGCATTGATGGAGGGATTCCAATGCCATTAAGAAATGTTCTACCTATAGAGCGAGAACGCCTTTCATTTCCTCTGGGGGAAAGCGATTTTTTTCCCATTAAAGAAAAATCGTTAAATGTGGATTTTTTTATTTCTAATAATACAGAATATCTAAATGTTTTTAAAAGTTATGAAAAATTACATGATGCAACACAAGAAAAATTATATTTTCTACTCATGAAGGTATTAAAAAAAAATCATATCCAACCAGTGAGTTATAAAAACACAATTGGAGTGTATTCCATAGTAGAAAAAAAATACATCACAACAGAAAATACAATAGTCTTAAGTATTCCCTTGCATAAAAAAGAAATATGGATTCGCATATTTTCTATAGCACAAAATATTGCATCTGCTCTCAAGCAAGAAAGTGTTGCTGTTTTTGCCCCTATCCATAATGGCAGTCTTAATAAGATAGTTGTTAATTTTTCATCTTTTCAACCTACTGTAACAACTATATTTAATCGTATAAAAGAAAAAATTCCTGCTTTATATGAGAGGGGTTTTACTATGCATTTAAAAGATAAAAAAACAACATTTTATGCCGCAACGGTGACAAAAATTGATTTTCTTGCTGCTCAATTTGAAAAAGAAGTAATTGACTTGGTAAAAGAGGTTTTTTATGAAGAAAGAATTTTATTTTATTATGGAAAGTCATTTTTAGTATGTCAAAATGGTGAAATAAAAAGAATATAAATTATGATTAATTTTAGCCCGTTTGAAACTCTTCATTATAAGTATCCCGACTCGCAAATACCTTTTCTTAAAAAAGAGTTGGATTTTGTTTTGCATGAAAAAATATATAGCGGATTAAAAATCCTTCATAATACACCATTAACTACGGCAGCTTTATTAAAGGTAGAAATTCTTGCTTTAGGAGGAGCGGAAATTACTGTAAGTTGCATTAGCACTTTGACCCCAGAAAACGAAGCGATTGAAATACTAAAATCTGCTAATGTGAAGATACAGATAGATCACAACTTTAAAGAGCAATTTGATTTTCATTTGGATTGTTGCGGCGAATTAATAGATATTTTGGTGCCAAAAATAGGCGCGGTAGAATTAACTCAAACGGGTACGCAAAAATATAAAATTGCCCAATTAGAGTATCCAGTGATATCAGTAGACGACTCGAAATTAAAAATTTTAGAAACTTTCATGGGAACAGGTGATGGATTTGTTAGGGCAATCCATGAACTTTTTGGAAATGAGATTTATGGTAAAAAATTTGTATTATTTGGTTTTGGTAAAGTTGGAAAAGGCATAGCATATGCTTTGAAAGAATTTACAGAAAACATTATTGTTATAGATATAAAAAAGGCTGGGTTTTTATTCTCTGAATATGTAACGCCATGCTTTATCTGTTCAAATGAGGTAGCAAAAATAAGAAAAACAATAAAAGATGCATATTGTGTTGTTACTTCCACAGGGCATAAAGAGATTATGAGTAATTTTTATAATTTCACTAAAAAAGATTTTGGCGAAGCACTTCTTGCTAACATGGGCGCAGAAGATGAGTATGGGCAAAATTTCACAAACTCAGAGACACTTTTTGACAAGCAGCCGCTTAATTTTTTATTGCCTGAACCCACAAAAATTAGATATCTTGACCCGGTTTTTTATGCTCATAATAGAGGGGTTAATTTAATTATGGGCAATAAATTAGCATCAGGCTATAGTGCTTTTCCTTCTAGTATGGCAAATGATATAATTAACAAATGGCAAGCTTTTCATAAGGAGTCTATAATGGATATAGGCGGAGATGGATTTTAAGGGAAATACATGAAGGCTAAGAAAAACATCATGTGGGAGTTGATTAATAGTATTCCAAGAATAATTTTTTGGAAAACGGTTGACTTTAAATACCTTGGCGCCAACGAAAAATTTATTGAAATAATTGGATTAAAAAGTGTTGATCAGCTTATTGGCAAGAAAGATGATGACCTATCTTGTTCAAACAAATATAAAAAATATTTTAATCAATATGATCGTGAGATCGTTTTGCATGGAAAGCCTATTTTAGCTATTCAATCTACCCTTTCTATTTCGGATAATGAATCATTAAAAATATCTATAAATAAATACCCTATTTATGATGATAATCATAAAATTATAGGAATTTTAGGTATTTCGTCAGATGCGAGTGGTGAAAATTATAATAATCAAGTGTATTTAGAAAATATAATAGAAAGAATACCCTATTTTATTTTTTGGAAAAATATCGATTCAGTGTATTTAGGATGCAATCAAAAATTTGCAGAACTCGTAGGAAGAAAATCTCCTCAAGAAATTTTGGGTAAAACTGATTTTGATCTTCGGTGGGGGCGCGGTGAATCTGAATTGTATACAAGCGGTGATAAAAAAGTAATGCATGGAAATCCTCTAATTAACGTGGAAGAAATTATAGCTAGGCCAGATGGTTCCCATATTGTAATGTTGGTCAGTAAAGTTCCTTTGCTTGATAAGTCTGGTAGTTGTGTCGGTATATTGGGGATTTCAACAGATATAACCGAACGTAAAAAAATGGAAGAAGATTTGCGAATCGCCAAAGAAAAAGCGGAAGAGGCCACTCACGCTAAAAGTGTTTTCTTATCGATTGCTTCGCATGAAATTAAGGGCCCATTGGCAAATACCATATCTATTCTGGATTTGATGAAAAGAAGTATAGAAGGTCAAACGTTTGTTTTAAATGATTGGGCAGAGCTTATCGATGCAGAAATTAAAGATGCAATGAGAGGTATTGAAACGATAAATTATTTACTTGAATTTCTTACATTAGATTTACCGCCCATTCAGTTAGGCATTGAATCTAAAGTAAATATCAGACAGCACCTTATAGGTATGATAGATCCGTTCGAGAAAAACAATTCAAAAAATATTGCATTTCATTTAGCCGCAGATGTTAAAGTGCCAGCTTCTCTTAAATTTAATCGGTCAGTAGATAAGGTTTTTAATATATTACTTTCAAATGCTGTTAAATATAGTAAATCTGAAGGAGAAATTACCGTTGAGGTTTCAATAAATGAAACAGATACTAAAAATTATCTGCTAATAACGGTTAAAGACAATGGCTGTGGTATAAATAAAGATGTACTATCTAGTTTTTTTTCACCTCTTTTAGCGGATATTAAAAACAATGCGCATAAATTATACGTGGCTCCGGCAATTAAACTATCTTATGCAAAAAAATTAATAGAGTTATTAGGTGGCAACCTTGAAATTAATAGTCAAGAAAATGAAGGTACAACAGTAAGTTTTTCTTTTCCTTTTGATGAACCAGAATTTGACACTAAAATACCAACGGATTTTCAACAGCATGCAAAGAAAAAGAAACCCGTTTTTTATAGGAAGTTAAAAATTCTTATAGTAGAAGATAACCCTGTAACAGCAAGGTTACTAGAAAGCGAAATTCATAGATTGGGTCATGACGTTGATGTGGCATTTAATGCAGTTGATGCTGAGATATTAGCGAAAAAGAAAGAATATGATCTGATCTTTATGGATATTTCTTTGCCTGGAATAGATGGGGTAGAGTTAAAAAAGAGACTAAGCAAACCGCATAGTGACAGGCCTATTATTATAGCAGTTACTTCACATGATAACGAGAAGGATAAAGCTTATCTTTTGCAACAAGGGTTTGTTACGCTTTTTGGTAAGCCATTTACTCGTGAAGACGTGGAAAGCTGTATTGAAGCTGTTCAGAGGGTATTATTTGATCTAGAACAAGAATAACTTATTATCTCCAGATTCTTATAATAGGCGCTACTTTAAGGAGGCTCATTTTTTCTACTTTTCTATTTACGTCTGATAAAGGTTTATCACTTAGTTGTACAAAGTTCATAGAATCAATATTTTTAACCAGTTTAACCTCATTTTTGTCTTGAATAGTAACAATACAATATTTTTCTGCGCGTAGGGAATCAGTGGGTTGCCATATGCCTGCGACAATGTCGTTAAACTCAAAAGTCGGCCACATGGTATTGGTATCTATTTTAGTGATTACCGCATTTTTATTCATTTCTAAAAAAAATTCTATTTCACGCTCAATGCTTGGGATGAGCCTTCGGAGAGCAGGATTATTTCGGAGTGCATTTGATAGGGCAGAAATAAGGGGTTCTTCTTGAGTATGTTTAAAAAAATGGGGTGGTTCCCCTGTGCCTTCCCATAGCCATTCGAAAGTACATTTTATACCCTCTTTGTGTATGGCCGAAATGATTTTTAGGGCACCTTGTTCACTTAGCCCTCCTTTGGCAGCATTTTCCCAGAAGCTGGCGGTGGTACGGCTTACATCTGTTTTTTTGGCCAAGTCAGTCACAGTCCAACCTACCATTGACCTTAAAATTTCTACTCGTTGGCCTCTGGCAATATCTTGTTCTTTTTTATCAACTTTTTCTTGATCAGTAGTAATCATTTTTTATTTTTACCTAAAGTACTTGTTAAGTCAATTTAACACATGTATAATTAAATTAACGAATAACGTTTAATCAAACATTAATAAAGTATATTAATTTTAACACAATTGCAGTTAAGTACCAAATTTTACCCCCAATTTTGGGGGGTAGATAGACTAGTCATGAGGAGGCAACCGTATGAAACTAGATATTGCAAATTACTTAGCTATTGAGTTGTTAGAAAAATGCGGCAGAAAAAATCCTACACAAAAGCAGATTGATTTAATGTCCGCTGTTTTGTCCAGAATAACTTTTATACATAAGCTGAATTTTAATCCAAAGCTTACAGAAAGAGAGATCAGTTGTTTATTTTGGGCGGCATTAGGTAAAACCTCAAAAGAAACAGCCAAACTGCTCGCATTACAACCTTATACGATTGAAGAATATCGTAAGGAAATTAAACAAAAATTGGAATGTAAATCAATGGCAGAAGCAGTTTTTAAAGGGATGCGTTTTGGCTATTTGCAGACATTCGATATAAAAGAGAGTCAATCAAAGCAGTGATCAAACTTAGCGTAATTTTTAACTAACAAAATAGAGGAGAAATAACTATGAATACCGCTAAAAAAATTGATGTATATCCAGTTAAGCCACGTATTTTATTAATTGAAGATGAGTTGATGGTGCAAAAAATCCATCGAATATTATTAGAACAAATTGGCTACGAAGTAGATACTGCATCAAATGGGGCCGAAGCCTTACAAAAATTAAGTAAAAAATCAAAATACAGCTTGATTTTTGCCGATGTCGGATTGCCAGATATTAGCGGTATTCAGATTATTAAAGCTATTCGAGAAAATGAAAAGAATGGTGAACATGTTCCTATTATTGTATTAACGGCTTATCAAGATGATGTAATTAAAGCTCAATGTTTAGATGCTGGCGCTGACTGTGTGCGTGGGAAACCAATTAGCGAAGAAAATCTTGCAGAAATTATTACACAATATGATCAAGCTAGCTTATTAGCTTAATTTTACTTTAATGAGTTAATTGTGATTTTTATTTAAGATAGGTGAAAATATATGTTTAATAATACTTTTAAAGAAACGTTGTATCAATGTATGACTCATCTCTTTTATATATTTTTATATAGTGCGGGACCCATGGTGATTTTTCTGGTTACCATGTTCAAAATAGAGGAAGC
>DATAXC010000023.1:0-3841 GCA_036266895.1 Gammaproteobacteria bacterium | reverse complement strand
AACCATTTTTAAAAATTTCTGTTCAAGATTTTGGGCCAGGTATGCCGTTTCAACAATTAGAAAATCTATTTATTTCTATTTTTACAGAAAAAGAAAAGGATTTAACTGAGCATTATACTAAACCCTCTGTGCAGCTATCTCAAGCAAAGCTGCGCATTGAAGCTTCTGGCGGTACGCTTAATGTTGTTAGTGATGAACAAAAAGGCACTACTGTCTCCATTGAGGTGCCTTATTATGAAAACAAGAAAAAATTAAAAGAGGCCGATAATATTAAATATAAAAAAATAATTTCTCCGCAAGATTATCGCATCTTATTTGTTGAAGACGATCTTCAGGTGCAAAAAACCGTTTCAGTGATTTTACGTGAAGCTGGTTATCAGGTGGATATTGCCTCTACATCAACTGAATGTCTTAAAATGATAAAAAATACTCGTTATGATTTGATAATAATGGATTTAACGCTACCGGATGAAAATGGGTTAGTTACGTCTAGGATGATTAAGAAAAAAAATCCTAACCAACCTATCATTGCTTTGACTTCGCATGCTACTGAAGAAGATATTGATAATTGTTACGAAGCTGGTATTGCAATGATGCTAACTAAACCTGCTAAAAAGGTGGAATTATTACGGGCTATCCAAGATGTTTTAGACGTAGCAGCTAATCCAGAAGATGAGTAGCTCTTATAAGAAAAGCTGAAGCTAGAAGCGGCAACGAGATTAACGCCATATTCTGATAACAGGAGCAATCGTATCTAACTTTATATTTGATAATTTTTCTGTAGCGTTATTAGATGAGATTAATGCATAGCTGATATTAAATAATTCTTCTTCCTTATTGCGCATAATTAAGCCAACGTTTAATTTATCTTCTATTTTGAAGATGCATATCTCTTCTTCTTTCAAAGAAGAAGAAGGTTGCCAAACACCTCCGACAAAACTACCCTTTTTTATATAGGGAGCAAAACCACCATGCTCTAATTTAGTTACAACAGCCAAATGGGTCAAAGAACTAAAATTAATTATTTCATCACTTAGATTTGTAGCTAATTTAATTAAATCTTCATTTAAAGTATGAGGTGTTTCACTGATGTTTGCTTGATTAAAGTCGACAAGAAATGGGTTGATTAGTTTGGGACCGGCGCCTTTGCCTGATTGAAACCATTCAATACTTGCTTCAAGCCCTGCTTTTTTAAAAGCGTCTAAGATTTTTTTTATACTTTTTTGAGTCATCCCGGTAGGAATTCTGCCATGCTCCCAGAGGCTAATAGAACTAGTATCGACATCGGCTAATTTAGCCAATTCATAGCGTTTAAGACGTACCATCTCGCGCATTTGCGCTAAACGCTGTCCCATAGCGATTACCTCTTCAGAAACAGTTTCTACCATAGTGTCGTCCTGCCAACAAAAAAGTTGAAAGTTTATTTATTGTTATGCTATACTTTCAACATAAAGATTGAAAATTAATATTTTTATATTGAAAACCAACATAACTAGTTAATTTTAAACCTTTTTCTTGTAGTTAGAAAGATCTATTAAGCCTCAACAATAGCCTGAAAGATGACTATTTACATTGGAGATATACGAATATGACAACCATCAACTTAGAAATAGACTCACTGACCTTAAGTCATTCTTTACGGATACCCTTAACAGAAATCATGGGAATGGTGGAATTATTAAAACGGGATCAATTAACTATGACACAAAAAGAGGAAGTAGAGGCTATCCAGGAAGCGAGTAATCGTTTGCTAAAGATGGTAGACATCATTTTAACCGCGCAAATCGAAGAATCTAAGCCGCTACTTTACTTAAATTAATTATCGAGGTGAATATGAATACATCCAATACAGTTAAAACAAACAAATATAGTGTATTGCTAGTTGAAGATGAATTGTTAGTGCAAAAAATTCATTATCGATTTTTAGAAATACTAGATTGTGCAATTGTCGTAGCTATGGACGGTGAAGAAGCGTTAAAAAAAGCTAAAGAGGAATCTTTCGATTTGATTTTTATGGATGTGGGCTTGCCGCTTATTGGCGGTGTCGAAGTTATCACGATGATTCGAGAAAATGAACAAATAAATAAAATAAATCCAGTACCTATTATTGTATTAACGGCATATAAAGAAGAAAAAGTTTTTCAAGATTGCCTAAAAGCTGGTGCAAATGCAGTTCACTTGAAGCCGCTTAATTTTGAAGGATTTACTGACTTAATTAATCAGTATTGTAAGTAATTTGGTTGGGTAGTAAACAGAAATTCTATGATCAATTTAGTCTAATAACTTAACTATTATTTTTATTTTAGAGGTATTTTATGCCAACTCAATCTCTATACATTGAAAGCCATTTTTACAAAACATTGAATTTGACTCCCTCTTGTGCGTATGAAGAAATTAAGAAAAATTTTAGAAAATTAGCTTTGCAATATCATCCTGATAAAGCAAAAAATGAAAGAGAAATTATAGAATATACTGAAAAATTTAAAAAAATTCGTACCGCATATGAGTATTTACTAGTAAACCATACAAAATGTGACCGGGATAATGAAGAAAGTTTTGGGGATAATGAAGAAAATTTAGGTGATGAAATAATAGGCGATATTTCTTTTGCAGAGTCGATGAATAGCGTGCTATCCGAAGATCACTTTAAAATAGAGCCGGTTAACGTTAAGTGCAGGGACTTTAAAAAGATAACAAGGGCTTTTAAAAAGGTAACGCCTCATTTTGGTAACGCTAATTTTTTTAAACGTAAGGAAGACGCTCTTTTTAAAGCATCGGTTATTACACATTTAAACGATCTTATTAGTATGCAGCCTAATTTAAAAGTTTATATTGCGTCCTATCGGTTCTATCGATTTTTTTTGCGTGATTTGATGTCTTATTATGCTGATCCTTTCCCCTCACCAGAGAAAATAATATGTAAGTCGCTTATTAGAGTAAGTGGCATTACATTTTCCACCTTAAAATATCAGGTCATTCGCAGACCAATCTTAGATAGATGGATGCAATTACATGATGAAGAGGTAAAAAATAAGTTAATTTTATTAGCCAACCCACAAGTTGCTAATTTTATTAATAATATTAATAAAAACATATTGCGGAGGATAATGAAAAATATTTACCATCTGACAGATATAGAAAAAGATGAGATGGCAGTTAAGAAATTAGATTACTTTAGAAGATTGTATGCAGAAATTACTAATGCTGTTTTTACAACATTGTTGGATTATAATGGTTCTAATCAGCAAATTAATAATCCGATAGAATTAAATAAAAATATTAAAAATTCGATTAAACATGCAGTAAAATATTTTTCTAGTGATAACTGCAACAAAGAAATAGCTCAATTTCGTCGTCATACGATAAGCGACATTTTGATTAGATTAGCATTGATTCCTGTTTTTCCAATCGTGTTTCCACTTTTGTTGTTCAAACCAGTAAGAAATTGGATGCTAAAAACACGTACAGTGCGAGAGACCAAGAGTTTGGCTGATGTAATAGATAACATTGAAACAGATATTAAGTATGAAAATAAATCCAATGTTAAATCTGAAAATAAGCCTGACGATTCCCCTAAAGTAAATACTTTTTTAAGGTAAATACTGAAATTTGTAATTTTAATTGGTTTTAAAAAGCGGGCTGAAATTATCATTAAATACGATAGATAATTTCCTGCAATAGCGTAATTAAATTATTTTTATTAAGATAGGTGAAAATATATGTTTAATAATACTTTTAAAGAAACGTTGTATCAATGTATGACTCATCTCTTTTATATATTTTTATATAGTGCGGGACCCATGGTGATTTTTCTGGTTACCATGTTCAAAATAGAGGAAGC
>DATAXC010000333.1:0-10759 GCA_036266895.1 Gammaproteobacteria bacterium | reverse complement strand
ATTTAGTGTGATGCCCGATTTTTTTTAAACTCGGATCAGTCAAAATAGGTTTTAATTTAGTTAATACCAGTTCTTTCGCTAATTGTGCTGGTGCATTTTCATAATCGTGACCAAAAGGAACATACGCTGCTTTGCCAGGCTCGGCCGCAAATGAAACACCGACGATTTTTGCTTGCATATAATCTAAGCTGGTGGTTTCTGTATCAAAGGCAAATACTTTAGCCGCACGTAATTGTGCCAACCATTTATCGAGTTCTGCTTCAGCAGTAATAATGTCATAGTGTGCATATTTATCATCGTGTTGTGCAGGTGCTGCATCTAATAATTCGGCTAACCAATTTTTAAATTCTAACTCTTTATAAAATTCAATTAACGATTGTGGATTAGCGGGTTGCACAATTAAATCATCGACATCAATAGACAAGGGCACATCTAATTTAATCGTTACCAATGCCTTCGTTAAGGGAATTTGTGCTTGTGCAGCACGCAAATTCTCTCCGACTTTGCCAGTAATTTTATCGGCATGCAGTAGCAAATTATCTAAGGTTTTATATTGCTGCAGCCATTTTGCTGCAGTTTTTGGCCCAACTTGCGGTACACCTGGAATATTATCGGAGGTATCACCCACTAACGTCAGATAATCAATAATACCTGTGGGCGGTACGCCAAATTTTTCTTCTACGCGTTGCGGATCGAGCACACTGTTGGTCATGGTATTGATTAATGTGACATGCGTATTAACCAATTGGGCCAAATCTTTATCCCCGGTTGAAATCACGCAGGGTAAATCTTGCGCGATGGCGTGTTGTGCTAGCGTGCCAATCACATCATCTGCTTCTACGCCATCAATCATCACTAATGGTAAACCCATGGCGCGAATAATGTCATGAATAGATTGAATTTGTTGCGCTAATTCTTCCGGCATGGTTTTGCGCGTTGCTTTATATTCTGCATATAAGTCATCACGAAAGGTTTTGCCTTTTGCATCAAATACCACCGCTATGTATTGTGGATGATAATCAGCGATTAATCGTTTTAACATGTTGACCACACCGTAAATGGCACCTGTTGGAAACCCTTTTGAATTGGTTAGTGCCGGCAGTGCATGAAATGCGCGATACAAATAAGAGGAACCGTCTACTAGGATAAGTGGCGGCTTAAGATTAGACTGTGTGGTTGTAGGTAAATTAGGCATGACGTGAGCATAATATGAATTATGCTCAGTCACAAGCGCTAGGGAAAATCATTTAAGTAGGCTATAATCCGCCGAAGCGATTGAATTTGAATCCCTCCTCCGTTTGGGAGAGGTGCCCGCGTAGGTTGGGCGTAGGGTGGGCTGAGCAACGCGAAGCCCAACAACCTGCGAAGCCCAACAATGATGGGAGAGGGTAATCTTTGAATCTAAAACAGACCTTATGTTAAGCAAGGTTGACTTTATTTTTGCTAGTGTGACTGTAATGAGGAAATGTGAAGTGACTGGTGCAACATTGTGGGATAAATGCCTAGCTTTACTGGAAAGTGAATTTCCATCGCAACAATTCAATACCTGGATCCGGCCGTTACAAGCTGAGCATAGTGATGGAAAATTAATTTTATTTGCCCCTAATCGATTTGTATTAGATTGGATCGTTGAGCGTTTTTTAACAAGAATCACAGAATTAGTTAAACAATTTGGCGACAATCCACCGCCAACGGTTATTTTAGAAATTGGTAGTCGCGGTGCAGGGACAGGAACGGCTGGACAAAAACCAGGCGCGTTAGTGAATAAAGATAAAACAGCTGCTGCCAGTGCTGGTGCCAATCGCCCCACGTTTGCTGATCAAACCACGTATCAAAGCAATATTAACGCTAAATTTAATTTTGATAATTTTGTTGAAGGTAAGTCTAACCAACTGGCTAAAGCGGCTTCGTTACAAGTGGCAGAAAATCCAGCCGTTGCCTATAACCCGTTATATCTCTATGGGGGTGTGGGGTTAGGTAAAACCCATTTATTACATGCGATTGGTAATCAAATTATTAGTAATAATCCACGCGCAAAAGTATTGTATTTGCATTCCGAGCGCTTTGTAGCAGACATGGTCAAAGCATTGCAAACCAATGCGATGAATGAATTTAAACGTTTTTATCGTTCCGTAGATGCTTTGTTGATTGATGATATTCAATTTTTTGCCGGAAAAGATCGTTCGCAAGAAGAATTTTTTCATACGTTTAATTCATTACTAGAAAGCCAACAACAAGTCATTTTAACTTGTGATCGTTATCCGAAAGAAATTAATGGTGTGGAAGAACGTTTAAAATCGCGTTTTGGTTGGGGATTAACCGTATCGGTTGAGCCGCCAGAATTAGAAACACGTGTGGCTATTTTAATGAGTAAAGCTGAGCAAACCAAAACGGATTTGCCTTATGAAGTCGCTTTTTTTGTCGCTAAACGAATACGTTCAAACGTACGTGAATTAGAAGGCGCGTTGAAACGTATTATTGCTAACGCACATTTTACGGGTAAAGCGATCACTTTGGATTTTGTCAAAGAAGCGTTACGTGATTTATTAGCATTGCAAGATAAGTTAGTGACTATCGAAAATATTCAACGCACGGTAGCTGAATATTACAAGGTGAAAATAGCAGACTTATTGTCTAAACGCCGCAGCCGCTCTGTAGCACGACCACGACAAATTGCCATGGCCTTAGCGAAAGAGTTGACTAACCATAGTTTGCCAGAAATTGGTGATGCGTTTGGTGGCAGAGATCACACGACGGTGTTGCATGCTTGTCGCATGATTGCTGAATTAAGAGGATCGGATGTTAATATTGAAGAAGATTATACGAATTTATTAAGAACTTTAACGACTTAATAATTTACACCAATCTACAAGGATTTAACATGCACGGACTAGCAAACACTCACCTGTTTCAAGAAGCTTGTTACATCAACGGTAAATGGATAGAAGCCGATAGCAAACAAACTATTCCAGTGAATAATCCTTACGATGGCAGCATCATCGGTTATGTGCCGCGGTGTGGACAATTAGAAACACAACGCGCCATTGCAGCTGCGGACGCCGCTTGGCAAGGCTGGCGCGAACGGCCGGCAAAAGAACGTTGTGATTTATTATGGGCATGGGCACATTTAATCGATAAAAATAAAGAAGATTTGGCGCGTTTAATGACTTTAGAACAAGGTAAGCCACTCAAAGAAGCATTAGGCGAAATAGATTATGCCAATAATTTTGTGAAATGGTTTGCTGAAGAAGGGCGTCGCGTATATGGTGATGTGATTGCTTCGAATCAGCGACAACAATACTTCGTCGTGATTAAACAACCAGTCGGCGTAGTCGCAGCGATTACACCGTGGAATTTTCCAGTAGCAATGATAACCCGCAAAATTTCTCCCGCCTTAGCGGTAGGTTGCACCGTTGTAGTCAAGCCAGCAGAAGAAACACCGTTTAGCGCATTGGCACTAGCGGCGCTAGCTGAAGAAGCGGGCATGCCATCCGGCGTATTAAACGTTATTACTGGTACGCCAGATGTAATTGGTGATGAATTAACGGCGAATCCTAGTGTACGCAAACTCTCGTTTACTGGGTCTACCGCGGTTGGACGGCAATTAATGGCGCAATGTGCGCCGACCATCAAAAAAATATCGCTGGAATTAGGCGGCAACGCCCCTTTTATTGTATTTAACGATGCGGATTTAGACGCAGCCGTTGCCGGGGCGATGACTTCTAAATTTCGCAATACCGGACAAACGTGCGTGTGTGCAAATCGATTTTTAATCCAAGATGGCATCTATACGGCGTTTACTGAAAAGCTAACCGCAGCGGTACGGCAATTAAAAGTAGGTAATGGCTTGGAGCCTGGCATACAACAAGGGCCGTTGATTAATGAAGCCGCCTTGGAAAAAGTACTGGCGCATGTCGCTGATGCGTTGACGAAAGGCGGGCGAATACAATGTGGCGGTAAAACGCATGAAGCGGGCGATTTGTTTTTTCAACCGACGGTGATTACTGAAGCCAACATGGAGATGCGTCTTGCCGAAGAAGAAACTTTTGGCCCAGTTGCGCCATTGTTTCGCTTTCATACAGAAGAAGAAGCGGTGGCGATGGCGAATAATACTGAATATGGGTTAGCTTCTTACTTTTATACTAACGATAGCAAACGCGTTTGGCGCGTGGGCGAAGCGTTAGAATATGGGATGGTCGCGGTTAACAGCGGCATGGTTTCGAGTGAAGTAGCGCCTTTTGGGGGTGTGAAACAATCGGGCATGGGTCGGGAAGGCTCAAAGTATGGCGTTGATCCATATATTGAAATTAAATTTTTATCGATAACGTAATTCTTCTTTGATACGCTTCCCAGCCTGCAGCCCGATAAACACGCGCTTCTTGCAAAGGATTGTTAGCGCTGATAATACCGCGGCCAACGATAATAACATCGGTACCCTGTGCCAGAATCGCTGTTTCAGGCGTAACGTATTGTTGTCCGAGCGTATCGCCGCCCTGCCCCAACTTCACACCCGGGGTGAAGTTAATCCAGCAGGGATTATCAGATAAAGCATGTTGCGTAATAAAACCAATGACAAAATCTCCCGCTTGTTCAGCCATCTTTAAAGTTTGTGCTACATAATCTTTATTCATCAAATGTCCAGCCGAACTCATTTCTGCCAATAAAATCAAACCGCGCTGATAACCGCTTGCTGCCTCGGCCAATCCTTGAATGATACCGGGGCCTGGTAAACAATGCGCATTGATTAAATCAGCCCAACTGACAATGCGATAAACACCGCCCGCATATTGTGATTTTACTGTGTTGCCAATGTCTGCGAACTTGCGGTCTTCAAACAACAAAAAGCGATGTTTATCTGCTAATTGTCGTAAACGTGCGGTTAACGCCGGTGTAAAATCGTCAATGATATCGATATGGGTTTTTAACACAGCAATTTCTGGACCCATCTCATCGGCAAGTGCCAATAATTGCTCCGCGCTGGTCACATCGGCCGATAAACTGAGATTAGTTTTTTTCTCATCTAATAACAGCAACAAACGCTTCGCGATCGGCGATTTACACAATTGAGCTCGCGCTGCATAAGCCAAATTTTGCATTTAAGCCGATCTCTTTAGTAATAATTGCTCGATAATAGGACGTTCAACAGGTTTAATTAACGGTGAGTCAACGAGAAAGCTGAGTATTTCAGACAAGGACAAGATAGTATGCAAGTTGTATTTTTTAGCTAAATTTTCTCGGCCACCTTGTTCGCGATCAATGAGCGCAACCACATCATAAATATGTAAACCAGCGCCTTCTAAATCAGTAGTGGTTTCAATAATACTACTGCCAGTGGTCACAATATCTTCGATGATTAAACAAGATTGCCCCGCTTGAAACTCACCTTCTATCAATTGTTTGGTGCCATATTCCTTTTTCTCTTTACGGCGCATGACCATTGGAATGTTATGTTCCAAGGACAGACAGGTTGCGATAGGCAAAGCGGTATAAGGCACACCGCAAACCAATTCAAACTTACAAGCATGTACTTTTTCCCACATGGCATTGGCAACCGTGCGTAACAGGGCTGGATAAGAAATAATTTTACGCAAATTAATATAAATCGGAGAAAGCCGGCCGCTTTTTAAAGTGAATTCACCAAATTGAATGGCGCCAATTTGGTAAAGCGATGTGATTAAATGCATAGACATATGATTAGGTGCCTCAAATTAGATAGTCAGAGGTTAAGCATCGTAGCGAAAGCAGGGTATTTTATCAAGAAGCGTCCATTAATATTAAAGATTCTTTTATTAATCAGCAGCGTCATATAAGAAAATAGTTTGTGCCAGCAAAAAAGTTGTGTAATATAATTAAATGTATCTAGATGTTTATGTTCGCTAATAATAAGGATTTCAAGGATGAGCAAGATACCTTTTAAATTGGTCGCAGCTACAACCCTATTGATGTTAGCACAAAATGCTGCGTTTGCTGCGGTCGCTGGCGGTGGATTGCCAGGCTCTGCCATGCCAGAGCAAGTCGGAAAAGCCTTATATAATCAACAGCCTTCTTCTACTGAGCAAGGACCATCGGGCATTGCCCCTCCTAAGCCACATGAGGCCGAATCGCCATTAGGCGCGCAAGCACAAAAAATCAAATTCAAATTAAACGGTATTGTTTTGGAAGGTAACCACGTTTACTCTGATGCGCAATTACGCGCACTTTATCAAGACCAAATTGGCAAAGTCATTTCGGTCGCTGATTTGTTTAATATTGTCCAAAGCATTACAAATTTTTACCGTAACAATGGCTATATCATCTCTCGTGCTATTTTGCCGCCGCAACATGTGAAAAACGGCGTAGTGCATGTACAAATTATTGAAGGCTATATTGGCAATGTAGATGTCGCCGGCAATCCACGCGGTGCTAAGTGCTTGTTAGAAGCCTATGGCGAGCAAATTAAAGCTTGCCGGCCATTAAAAATAGATCGCATGACAAAATACATGCTGATTGCGAATGAAACGCCAGCGACCAGAACGAAAGCGGTACTATCACCTTCAAAAACAGAAGTGGGCGCAGCAGATTTAACCTTAGTTGCTGACAATAGTCCGATTACTGGTTATTTGTCTTATGATAACTATGGTACTCGCTATATTGGTCCGCAACAAATGACCGCCAACTTGGGCATTAACTCATTTATTACCTCCGGTGACTCTACGCAGTTGACGGTAACGAAGACACCAAAAGGCCAAGAATTAACTTATGTCGACTTAAATTATAATGCGGTAGTTAGTTCGGGTGGCATCCGTTGGTTAGTTGGTGGTACGCGTGTGGGTACACATCCATTATTTGTCTTAACAGCGAGCGATATTGAAGGTGTGAACTACAATTACTACACCTCGTTACAAATTCCAGTGATACGCACGCCGTCAAGCAGCTTTACCTGGCAACTCAGCTTTAACTATCTAGACAGTGATGTCACCACGTTTAACCAAGAGTTGTATGTTGACCACATTCGCAGTGTAGGTATTGGTGGTACTTATAATTTTGCCGATAGGTGGTATGGCTCCAACTTGATTTATGCAGACATTCGTCAAGGGTTGCCAATTTTTGGTTACACAACGGATACCAATCCAAATACAGCATTGACTTCGCATCCTGGTGGTCAAGCGGATTACACCAAATTAGATGTACAAGCCAGCCGCTTACAAGCGATTAAAGGCCCTGTTTCCTTGTATGGCATGATCAAAGGACAATATGGTTTCAGTGCCTTGTTGGCCTCCGAACAGTTTTCTTATGGTGGCAGCCAATTAGGTCGTGGTTATGATGTCGCTGAATTTTTAGGGGATAGAGGTTTAGCGGGCTCGTTAGAATTGCGTTATGACCTAGGTGTTGGCAAACTTTTTATCCAGTCATTAGAATTTTATCTCTTCTATGATGCTGGTATATTGTGGACATTAGATCCGCCAGTCGGTACGCAAGCAAGACAAAGTGCAACGTCAACTGGTGTCGGTGTGCGCTTCTTCATGAATAAGTATATCAGCGGTAATGTCATGTGGGCTCAACCGTTAACCGCACCTGTATTGGCGTTACAAGAAACAAATCAGGTGGTGATCAACGGCCAAACGTTTAATAAAGGTAATGGTTTCCAACCACGCGTCTTCTTTAGTATCGTCGCAACGCTAGAATAGTGGTTAGTTGAATGAGATGCATCCCGCGGTTAACCGCGGGATGTATTTGAGTGTGAATTTTCACTTCCCATCAGTAATTTTTCTTAAATCGATGTTCTCTATTTCTGCTTTTGCCTCTCCCACAAGGGGAGAGGCAAAAAACGCTAGGGTATTTATTCAACAACGCCCCCACAAGGGGAGAGGCAAAAGAGCTCCGGCGTATTTATTTTTTCAACAACATCCCGTGCATCCAGTTTCTAATCACACCGTAGTCTTCGGAATCATCTTCACTGTTGGCGCTTTAATCAAATCCAAGAAAATCATCAACGCTAATTGTTCGGTTTCTTTTAATTTTTCAAAATAAGCATCTTCAAATAATGCTATTGCATGACTTTCTAATGATTTTGGTGGTATTAATGCTGCCATTTCAACTAAATAAGTTTCCCATTCAGAGGTTTTTTCATATTTTGTCATGGCGCGCATAATCGGATTACGTAAGCTCGCTTCTAGAAAGGCGATTAAGCCGCGATCGGTGCTGGTCATTTGTTCGATAAAGCGTCGGCAAGCGTCTGATTTATCCCAGGCATGCCAAGTTATTAAAATTGGTAATAATTGAGGATGTTTTTCTAGCGAACCATTTTTTGCCCACACTTCAATACGGTCAATCACCGCTTTTTGTAATAAGTGTAATTGTTCTGGTGTGAGCTTTCTAAATTCAACCGGTAAAAAAGTATCGGATTCTTCTGAATGTTCGTGACCTTGTTCATGGATTTCATGCACTAAAATATAAAGACTTTTACTGGCTTTATGAATCGCGTTTTGCAAGACTGTAAATCGTTTTTCTGGTGTAGATAACCGGTTTAATAATTGCTGAATAATGCGATGAATCCGCATCGGGGTATTTAAGTTTAATAAATCGCTGTTTCCCATGGGGAATAAATCACCATTATCTAATAAAGCATTCACCAGAGCGGGCAATTGTGCCATCGGTAGCGTTTCTAATATTTTACCGTCCAATTGATCCAAAAAACTTTCAATGCGAATATCTTGATTTAAGCGTGTCAACGCTTGATCTAATGCCAGCGGATCTGCAGCAAAAGATAAAATCGTATTAAATTCAGAAATAGGAATTTGTCCCGTTTGCAAAGATAAACGAAAATACACTTCAAATAAATCAGGACTACAAATTCGACGTAATTTACGTGCGACAATTTCTGAATGATAATAAGCGACCGTTGGTTGATATAAGCGACGCAATCGCGGGAATAATTGCAATAATAAATCTAATAATATAGCGTGTGATACATGTTCGGCACGAGATAAAATTTCATCGCAACGCGCTTTGTCTTTTTGGACATGATCTTTATCCATGACGTAAACATTATCGAGTAAATCAGTAAATAAATCTTTATTGTCACGAATGCCAAAATATACTTTTGCACTAAATACTTCGATGGCGGTTAAAGCAAAAAAATCGACGGGATTGACTACATCACGCACGCGTGGATAACTAAAATTAAGCGTATTTACGTAACGCGTAATGTCGCGGCCATTTTTAAAAAAGAATTTTAGAGAGCTATTAAAAACTTCTGCCCAATATGCAGTATTCCAAGCATCTTCCGGCACAGTCGGTAAAATATCGCTTAATCGAGCGGCCAATAATATTTCTAAATCTTGTTGCAAAATCGGTGGCACGGTAAAAGGGAGTTGTATGACTTTTTCAACCAAGTCTTCGCCACCAGAACCATCTACTGAATTAATCGCACGTGTGACATATTCTTTATCAAATGCCAGTAAGTAAACAGTGTTAACATAATCTCCCATCGATTTGACAATTTGAAAGATTTGCTTAATTTCATTGGGATATAAGCGAGAAATATTATCAATGATAATAATGATTTTATGTTTTTGTTGTTTTAGTAACTCATTGAGTTCTGCTTTTACGGCAGTAAGATCGCGGCCTAATTCCCAAGCATTAATGGGCTCTTTTTTCTTGAAGCCAAATTTTTCTGACCAAGACTGTTTACCGTTCGGCGGTTTAGGTGCGCTTTTGTGAGTAAAAAAAGCAACATATAATTCTAATAAGTAAGTGATACGGTCGGCATTTTCAAGATAGGGGACACTACGTAACGTACCAGCAAGACGACTAAAGAAACTATAGATTAATTGATTTTGGCCGGAGTAACTCCAGGTGTTAAAATGCATGACAATCGGTTTTTCTGCGTCTAAAAGATTGGATGCGGCAAAATTTAATTCTTCTATTGCCATATTGATAATTGACGTCTTACCGGTGCCCCAGCCGCCATATAATCCGACCACTAAGCTGTCTGGGTCTTGATGGTCTAACATACAGCGCGCTAAATATTTAGCGAAAGTCGCTCTATCTAGTAAATCTTGGCTGCTTTTTAAAATCGGACGGTCAGCATCAAACACGGGCATACTCCTTTGCTAGTTGCGCTGTTTTCAGGTATTTTAAGTACTCTATAAATTATAACATTTATTCCCCTTAAGACTTTATTGTCTTTTAAATCAAATAATTATGACAAAACAAGCCTGGCAAGCGGCCCTTGCTGACCTGATTACCGATCCAAAAGAGTTATTTGTCTTATTAGCATTAAGCACTGATTTATTGCCCGCTGCTTATGCGGCCGCAGAAGCTTTTCCATTGCGGGTACCGCGCGGGTTTGCTGCACGTATGACCAAAGGCGATCCAAACGACCCCTTATTACGACAAGTCTTACCCTTAGATGCGGAATTGACGACTACGGTTGGTTATCAGCGCGATCCGTTGCAAGAAACCAAAGTTAATCCGCTACCTGGTTTATTGCATAAATATCATGGCCGCGTCTTAGTCACCTTGACTAGCGTTTGCGCAATTCATTGTCGTTATTGTTTTCGCCGTTATTTCCCCTATCAAGAAAATAATCCTGGCCGTTTAGGTTGGGATAAAATCATGGATTATTTGCATGCAGATGACAGCATTAGTGAAGTTATTTTAAGTGGCGGCGATCCACTCGCGGTCAATGATGGGCTGTTAAGGCAATTTAGCGACTTGTTAAGCACGATACCGCATATTAAACGCTTACGTTTGCATACGCGGTTACCTGTGGTAT
>DATAXC010000327.1:0-5587 GCA_036266895.1 Gammaproteobacteria bacterium | reverse complement strand
ATTTAGTTTACTTGTCGCATGAATCGTCTGTGTCACATCAGGATACCAACTAAAAATTATTTCTTAATGTCTTTGTAAGGTGCATGTGAACGCTCAATTGCTTTCTCAAGTTTGATCTTCTTCATAATAAACCTCCTGGTTAATATACAAAATCTAATAGTTATAATTTACAGCTATATTGTTTTTCTTCGGACATTCCAGAAGAAAGTACATTCTCATTGCTCATGGTTGACGACAAGAAATCTTTTAATGCAGCAAAATATTTCTCTTTTTGGTCTCGCCAAATAAAGTGGCCACACTTGTCCAACAAAACAAGCTTGCTGTGCCGAATTTTTTCAGCCATTAATATGGCAAGAAATGGATCGTTAATCCAATCGTTTTTTCCAAAAATAATTAATGTATCGCAATTTACGCATTCAAGATATGGCTCATAATTAAACTTAGCCAAAAAGCCACCAAACCCAAGATTGGTAACATCTACGTTATATGGAATTTTCGATTTGGTGCTTGGAACAGGCTCTTGCTGCTGAAACTTATACACATAAAGGGGAGCCAATATTTTATAAAACTCTTCAAATTCCTGTGCACTTTTGAAACCACCATTAAACAGTTTCTCACCAGCCAGTATTTGCTCTTCAGTTCCTCGCTCTTTTAAATTTTGTTTGGCTAATTCAATAAAGCGAAAACTTGGTGCGCCTCCACTCAAAATTAATTTTTCTAGCCTGCTCTGATATTTGACAGCATACCCTAAAGAAGCCATCGAGCCATAAGACCCACCGAACAAAATTATTTTTTTCAGCCCGAAATTTTCACGAATGGCTTCTATATCATCCCTGTAATGATCGATCGTGCAAAATTGCGCCTCTGAAGAATCACTTAGGCCGCATCCGCGTGGATCGAATAAAATTAAATCAGCATATTTAAGCAACTCAGCCTTGATCTCATCGTATACAGTATGATTACCGCCAGGGCCTCCAGGGACGAGCAACATCACGCTTCTGCCTTTGCCTAGAGAAGTGAAATCGCCATCCTGCATGATTACTTCTACCCATAATGAGGTTTCTGGTGCATTTACTCTTTGTGGTATCTTTATCTTCATATAGCCTATCTGTGCAATATTATACTCAATAAACCCAATTTTCGCAGATTATAGGGTATACATTTATGAATTGCCATGATTTGATGCGGTCAAAATCATTCATTTTACAATGCGCCAAATTTACCCTAATCATACACAAAATGCTTATTTTTCTAGTGAGGCATCAGTTAATAGCTAAGGTAGTCTCGATAGAAGTTAAGACTATCTAAGATTAAATGCAGCCTTAACCGGATCCGATTTTAATGTCCCTCTAATATGCGTCACCACAATTTTTCATCACTCGGTTCGTCGGTCGGCTTACTAGGTTTATGACCTGGGAGTGACAATAAATTTTTACCCAACACCGCACCCAACACATCAGCGCCACGACGAACTTTGCTTTCATTATGAATTAATACCTGAGCGATGACTTCCGGGCTTGTCGCTAAAATACATTGTACATTTACGAAATTGACGCCAGCGATACCGCAGGGGGTTGCGGCAGCAAGCTTACCCATTTCTTCAAAGACGTTTGCTATGCCATCAATCGTACGAGCCTCTAGTGCACGCCCAAAAAAAAGATTCCCACTTAGCTTGGGATACTTGGATGACGCATGCCCGTGAATAATCCAAACGTCAGCGGGCTGCGCTCATAGAGCCAGTTAAAGGTATCAAAAGCGAGCTCCCGTAACGATTTAGCAGGTTCAGGAAATAGTGAAGAAAATGATTTACGATGCATACAACATCTTTCACTTTGTGATCAGTTTTTATTTAATATCGCCAATCATAGCATTACTTGCATCAAATCACCGCATGCTCCAAAATAGCCGCCATTCACATTTTGAGATAAAGACATGAAAAAAACAATGAATGCAATCTTGTTGTCTGCTAGCGTCTTAGCATTACTATTCAATGGGTTAGCGATGGCCGACACCGACATGTATTACACGAACGTTTCCCCTGATTCTCATAGGCATTCAAATGAGCACCGGCATCGCCATGAAAGTATTTCTTTATCTGCAAACATTCCCCATCTCAACACAACGTATGTTGTCACCACTGAATCACGCCATCATCACCATAATAAATTAGCATGGGTTGATATGGTTGAGGGCCAACCGTTGCCAGTTGACGCGGTGGTTGGCGGCAGTCAACCGCAGCCGTATGCAACACTCTATGTTTGCCGCGGCAATTACGGCGGAGGGATTCATCCTGGCAAGTTGTATAACGGCTTCTGCAATATTAGCTGGGGTGGCAGTGAAATCAGCTTAGCCCATTACCAGGTTTTAGTTAGCCACGCTAATTTAGCGTGGGTTGGCGCAAGTAATGGCTTTATCCCAATGAATGCGGTTGAAGGCGGCTATCAGCATGATGGTCCACTTTACATTTGCCAAGCAGCGTTTCAGGGCGGCATGCATGTTGGAAAAGTTTACGGACAAAATTGTAATATTGGTTGGAGCGGGAGAGAAGAGATTGTTCCGTATTATAATGTGTTGGTGCGTAATGGGTAAACTATCTGCGATCATAGAGCTTTATGATCGCGATAGATGAATCCGCATAAAAATATCGAATAACAGTGCAGATATAAAGTGAGCTCAATTAATCACTCCCTCAATCATATTGAATTACTCCGATATCAAATACTGAGCCACGATCTTTTTCATCGTTTCGCGATACAGAGTCGGCCTAACTGACCGATGTAAATCGATAATTTTTTTGGTGAGCTGCAATGAAGGAGCAGAATTATTCCCTGCTACAACATCACATATGACATCTTCAGGAATTTGCGTGTAATATGCTATTCCTTCAAGTGAATATTCCTCAGACACTAGAATATCGTTAATTACAAAACGTAAAAAATTAGCCTCGAGCATTGCGTCTTCCTTTTCTGTATTAAATCTCATTAATTTAAAATAATTTTTGTACTGAGCCCTAAAAATATCTTTTAATTCTTCGTAAAGGCATATGAAGAACTCCGCCTCTAAAATAAAAATTTCGCCTAGCGAAAATTTCGGCATATCAATTCCAACCATGCGGTGCAACATCTCCGTAGCAGACATACTTATCCTTATTGAAAAGCGCTAATTATTAGAATGACCGGCAACAAAATATTGTAATATCCATAATTCGATATTTATCCATCGGCGTGATATTTAATTGTCGATATGAATAATAACGATATTATGTTGTCGTTTCAAATGTTTTTTTAGCTTCAATGAATCAACTTTGTGGGCTGAATTCATGGGTGATATTCATTTTGTTATAATTTTCAATTGATTGAGCTACAATAATCGACATTATTATATCGATAGCGCTAGACTTTACCTGCAAGAGCTAATAAAATTTAAAAAATTCTCATGAGTAAAATGATACCCTTACATGTCCGAAAAACTAAGCAAAAATTTAGACTTACTCATGGCAGAAGGCCTTCTTAATGCTGAGGAGTTATCACGGCGCATAGGCTTGCCCGCGAGCACTATTAAAAAAATTAGAAACAATAGCGACTCAAATCCTACACTTTCAACTTTATCACCATTAGCAAAATATTTTTCTCTATCCATTAGCCAGCTCGTTGGCGATGAGCCTATTCCCACAACACGAATCAAGGGCTCTTACAAGATAGATGAAGAGAAGCTGTATCATGTCCCAATCATATCATGGCAGGACTCAATCACTTGGCCCTCTTCTGAAAAGCAGCCTCAGCAAACCGCCACGACAGAGCATTTATATAGCAAAAATGCCTACGCCCTTATCGTTGAGGAAGATGATTGGGAGAACTTGGCAAAAGGTACTGCAATACTTGTTGATCCAGCGCTTGAAGCAGAACATAGGGACTTTGTAATAATTTTTAAAAAAGGGCAAAAAATACCCACATTAAAGCAGGTTCTTTTTGACGAAGGACATATATATTTAAAACCAATTACTAAAGGCTATAATATCGCTGCACTTTCTTCCGAGCATAGAATTCTGGGCATTATTGTAGAATATAAAAAACATTTGAAAAAGACATCTTATAATGAATTTAACAAACAGAGGTGACGTTCGATGAATGTCAAACAACCTTATTCAAACAATCTCACGCCTCGTGAAAACATCTTAGTGTCGTTGCTAGCTAAACTAGCAAATGAATATAAATCATTATTGGAATATATTCGCAGAGACAAGCCATTCAAGATAATTGAAATTAAGAACCTGACAGTTATACCAGGCGAAACAAAATTCACCATCCAAATTGCGCATAAAAACTGCATTGTCAATCTGTCGGCAGCGGAAATAATTCAAGAAAATTACAATTTAAAGAATTTTAGTGATTATCATGCAGAATTAATTCGAAAAGCCGCACAAGGCAAACTGACAGACTTCCTGAAAATTACGAAAAATGAACCTGAATATAGAGTTGTGTCAAAAAAATTCGATGCAAAAAAACAACAATATATTTTTATCATTGAAACAAACGAAAAAGTCAGATTTATCAGAACTGCTGAAGAACTGTCTAAAAATGAAGATTTGCTTAGCGGTATATGCATAAAAGATATTTATGACATTGGATACACTCAAGGTACAGAGTCCGTATTTAAAGAAAAAATAGCATCCCGTAAATCTTAATAAATATAAAAGCCATCATATATATATGAAACCTAGGAATAATCAGAGCTATGAGCATATTTCTCGCCAAATACGCTGGGATGCGCACAGGTGCCCTCCATTGAAAATTGCCGCTGATTTATCATTTCTTTCTCGATATAAAAATGCGGGTGTCAATTTTGTATCATTGAATATTGGTTTCGATTTAACAACACAAGCCGAGGCCATTGAAGTGATTAATTACTTTCACCATTAGGTGCTTGAACATAGCGATCGCTATACTATTGTGAAAAACGTCGAACAGATTCTCACCTGCGCGCTCAACAATAAATTAGGTATAGCTTTTGATATTGAAGGAAGTAATTTACTAAACGGTAAATTAGATATGGTCTCAAGCTTTTACGAACTAGGCGCAAAGCAATTGGTTGCATATAACGTAAATAACGCTTCAGGAGGCGGTTGTCTTGGCGAAGACATTGGGTTAAACAAATTTCGGGAAGCGTCTTGTGCAAGAGTGCAATGATGTAGGTATGATTATTGATTGTTCGCATCTAAGACATCAAACCAGTATGGAAATATCACAGCATCCAATCATTTTTTCACATTCAAATCCAGCAAAACTTGTAAGCCACCCTCGCAACATAACTGATCAGCAAATAATTGCTTGTGCGAAAACAAACGGCGTTATTGGAATTAATGAAATAGGGATATTTCTTGGAAATAATGATGTTAGAACTGAAAGAATCGTTGAACATATCGATTATGCCATTCAAATTGTTGGTTCTAAACATGTTGGAATAGGATTAGATTGTGTATTCGATTTAGATGAGACGAAAAAATACGTAGATAAACATCCTTCTATATTTCCATCAAAACATGGTTTTAATGATGTGCTTATTGCACAACCAGAACAATTTTCAGAGT
>DATAXC010000321.1:0-6978 GCA_036266895.1 Gammaproteobacteria bacterium | reverse complement strand
CATTTTTTTCTGGGGACAAAGAATTAATTCATCTAAACATAAAAGAAGATTTTCAGTTTTATGGAAACGAATTATTAACTATTCACGTTTTATTTAATTTGATTAAAAATTCACTTTATTATATAAAATCCGCACGAAAAGGAGAGATTACCATTTGGCTGACTGTAAACGATAGCTTTAATTGTTTGCATTTTAAAGATACTGGTAAGGGTGTTTCCCAAGAGATATTACCACATATATTTGATCTTTTTTATTCTAAAACTTCGCAAGGCTATGGCTTGGGATTGGCTTTCTGTGCTATGGTAATGAAAAGCTATAGTGGCCATATTAAATGCGAATCTGTAGAAGGTAGTTATATTGAATTTATTTTAAAATTTTTAAAGATAAAGGAAGTATAGGAGAAAATTACATGAATGTAGTAGAAACACATGAAAAATCACCGTGTTGTTTTTTCCCCACCACAGTGGTACTGATTGATGATAATTCAAATTTTTTGAATTTAATTTTTGCAAAAATCATCAAAAATTTACCCTGTATTTCCTTTATGGATTCTACAGAAGCCTTGAATTTTCTTAATACGAAAGGCAAAAAAGATAATTTTTCTGATAAATGGCTTACATACCAAGAAGATGATGCCATCAATCATAGCAATGTCGATATTAATATTTCAAAAATTCATTATGAAATTTATAATTTTCAGAGATTTTCTACTATTGCTGTCTTGGTGGTAGATTACGATATGCCGGGTTTGAATGGCGCTGAACTTTGTCAGGCTTTACAAGGCAGCGGATACAGAACTATTTTACTTACAGGTAAAGCTGGTCTAGAAACCGCGGTTGAACTGTTTAATACAAATACAATCAATTGCTATATTAATAAAAATGATCCACATTTTATAGACAAACTCCTTGATGCAATAAATGGTTTTCAAAAAGAGTATTTTTTAAAAATCTCTGAATTTATTGTTAATAGCCTTACTGTAAAAAATAAGCTATTAGGCGATAATCAGTTTTTTTGTTTAGATGATCCTGTCTTTATCGATTTTTTTAATGGGCTGCTTTTAAAAAAAGATATCAGAGAATACTACTTACTAGATGAATCAGGTAGTTTTTTATTTTTAAATGCAACTGGTAAATTAAGCTGGTTAATTGTTAAAAATGAAGAGCAAATGGCCGCAACCGAATATGAAATGGGTTTTAAAAGCGTCAAAATAAGTGATGAATTACATGAAAAGATTAAAAATCGCAGTGTTTTAAGGCACTGGTTTAATAACGATGATTATCCTGATCCGGAGAAAATAGAAGAGGCAGCTAATTTATTCTATCCAGCTACTAAATTAGTAGGTCGATCGAATTATTATTATAGCTATATTGAGAAACCTCTGATGATGCCAGATATTGATACTAATAAGATTGTAAGCTACGATAAATATCGTTTAGAAAATAGATAATGCAGATCAAAGTTAATTTAATTGATCGCCTAATAATGGGCGTCTTATCCAAATAATGTACGCGGCGCTAATAATTGGTATATTTCTGTATTTCGATGTGTTGGCTTGAACGTTCAAACTTATTAAGCTATATAATCCTGGTTTGTCACCTAATGTTAGTTTTCTAACTAGAATTTCTCCCGATTGTAGTTCAATAATACATTCTAAGTTAATTAGCAGTTTAGGTTTTTCGCCAGAGTAGCGTATACCAGCGACGTAGTCTCCTTGCTTAAAAGCAGGTACCATTTCATTATCAGTAATAATAGTATGGGTTGCGTTTGCATGTAATTGATAGAAAAAATTTAGTTCTTCTATAATAAGGCTTGCAGAAGAGGTAGATGTGGAGAAGGTTGTAGATAAGGGATCGTTTCCTTTACCGTAAAAAAGCCATTCTGAGGTACATATTATTCCTTCTTTTTTAAATGCTTCAATTAGTGTTAGAGCGCCATCTGCGGTTAATCCCCCTCCTGCTCCGTATAGCCAGTTTTTAAGTGTTGAAGAATTAATATTATATTTTTTTGCAAATTTCCTGTTGGAAAATGGTAGGGAATCCATTAAGTATTTGATTCTATTACCTCTTTCTTTTTTTTCATCTTCTTGAGAGGCAGGAGCAAAACGCCGCCTTTTCCATGCCGTACTTCCGTTCAAAATAATACCCCCATTTTTGGTATAGGCTTAGGCTTACATAAAATACCATATTTTTCCTATATAAGTGAGCCACTGTTAAGTCCATAATGGTTTTAACAGTGGACAATTACTAGATTTAAAAAAGACCATATATCCTTTTGTTAATTATATCGGGAGGAGGGAGAAAGATGAAAGATTTATATGAGCAAGAACTAAATTATTTATCCATCGATTTGTTAGAAAAGCTTGGTAATCACAAACCTGTCCAGAAACAGATTGATTTGATGGAATCTATTTTAAGTAACGTCGTTGTTATAAAAAGGCTCCGTTTTACTAGAAAACTAACCGAGCGAGAAGTAAGTTGTTTGTATTGGGCAGCACTGGGTAGAACATCAAAAACAACCGCTGCATTACTTAATATACAAACCAATACCGTGGAACAATATCGTAAGGCGATTAAAAGAAAACTTTTTTGTAAATCAATGGCAGAAGCAGTATTTAAAGGTATTCAATTTGGCTATGTGCATCCTTTAAGAACAAAGAAAATAAAAAAATTTAGTAATTAAAAAATTAAATGCCCTATCCTATTTAATAAATAGTAGAGGAGAAATTTATGACAAAGTTAAACATAGATATCGATCATTATACTTTGAGTCATTTATTAAAAACACCATTAACTGAAATTTTAGGAATGGCTGAATTACTTAAGCATGAATGTTTATCTTCGGTGCAATACGAAGAAGTAGAAGCTATAAAACAAGCAGGAAAACGATTATTACTAGTGGTTGATCAAGTTCTCAAATCACAAATAGAAGAAAATATAAATATTTCTATTCACTAAATTTTAATTAACTAATAAATTTTATTCACAAAGGAGAAGCTATTATGAGTAATGTTAAAAATAAACACAAACCACGTATTTTATTAATTGAGGATGATGAAGTGATACAATTTGTTATTCAAAGATTACTTGAGAATATTGGATATGCAGTTGATGTCGCGACTACAGGCGTAGAAGCGTTAATAAAAGCTAGTAAGGGCTATAGTTTAATTTTTTCGGATATTGGATTACCAAATATAAGTGGTATTGATGTTGCAAAAATTATTCGTGCTCACGAGAAAAAGGGGAGTTATACCCCTATTATTGGGTTAACTGTATTTCCATTAGAAACAATACAGGACGAATGTATAAGTGCTGGGATGGATTGTGTTTACAGTAAACCGATTAATGAGGCTACATTAGCTGAAATTATTACAATATATGATAAAGCAAGCCTCATGGCATAATTTTTAAAAAATTATTATAGATTTTGCGAGGGGTTATGAGCATTCAATTCGATAAAGAACTTCACTTTAATGCATATAATAAAAGTAATAAAAAACGCAAAAAAAGCATACCTATCACTGAAAATTGGGGATTGCACTATTTCAACGAAGAAAACTTAAAATTTTTAAATAATAGTAGTAATTTAGTAGAAGAAGCGGTCAATTATGATCCGGCGTTTGTTTTCACTGATAAATCTGAAATCAAGGATTTATTATCATTAGCAAAATCTGATAATGAAAATGGTGTGCAATTATTAAGGGAGGCAACAGAAAAGTTAAAAGAATCGATGCCAGTTATACAGAGTTGTGAGAATCTATTAGAGGCTAAAAAGACATTAGATAATATTAATAATTGGAATATCTATTATGCAAATGCTAAAAATCGTCACGAAAGAGAAGAATTAGAAAAATTACAAGCGATGTGGCATCATCATAGTGATTTTTTTAGACATTCTGATAATGCAATGTTGTTTTTGCTGTATAAAGTAGCTCATTATGAAGCATTATTTAATGATGCGCTGTCTGAGCTAGAAGATCATCTTATCAGTATTTTTAAAATAAAAGAAATTCCTTTAGAGATAGCAGCGCCATACAAACATTATTTACTAGAAAAATTAAAGGAATTGAAGAATATAAAAGAAAAAGCAATCAATGAGATTTTAACAAGACTAAAAGCTGTGCAATTGCATGAGAATATTTCAGAAAGCAACGTCACCTTTAGTATTATTCGCAGATTGCAACAGTTAAATCACCTTAATTCAAATTGGAGTTGGTTTAATCCTAATATTTTAAATGCGCACCGCTTTGATCAATTGCATAAAGCTGTTGAAGCTCATGGAAATTATCAACAAAAGAAAGAGTTTAAAAATTTATCATGGAACCAAGCATTTAAATTTAATTCACATTTTAATTTAGAAACGGTTATTGTTGGCAATACTAATTTTGTCATCCCTAAGAAATTAAGTCGTTATCTTCCTAGAAGCCGCAGCAAATTAGATTGGTTTTTTCCAGATAAAAGGGCACGATTTCAATTTTTTGAAGAACATAGACAAGTATTTAGTAGCCTCGTATTTTTTAATCCAATCCATCGCTATCGACTGGAAACTTTGTCTGTTGAGCATCCGTTTATTCAACAAAAATTGGCCCATTATCAATTATTACGGTCAGCCCAACAAAAAGCAGATCAAGAGAAAATTCCCTGGTGGCAGTTTAGAAGAAAGAGTTTACAGGAAAAATGGAAAAAACAGCTTGGCTCGTATGTATTACAAGCCCAGACATCTTTTGTAAATTGGTTTTCACATGTACAAGAAGAACTAGCAGTAAGGCCAGATTTTTTAAAAGTGCCAGCTCAGAATGTTAAATTGTGGAATACCCTTCATACAGTAAATAGCATTGTCCAACCGGATTTATCGGCAGAACATAAAAGGCTGTTAACTGCTACGGTCAATCAACTAGAGCTTACCTTAAAGCAAGATCCGCTTAGTGAATATGTACAGGTAATGAACAATGTTTCTTCTCATCCAGAACAAGTTTCTGCCTTGGATAAGCAATATGCAGTAGAAATGATTGAGCAGATTGCCTTAAGAGATAAGGGAATGAAACCAGAAGAGAAATTAATGCCTTTGCTTAATGAAGCTCATGGTCATGATGCAGCATTTAATACTTTATTACCTCATATTTCTGTTCCTTTAGATGAAAGAGATACAGAAAGTACTTATAAGCAAATTAAGCGTATTGATAAATGGTTGTTAGAGCAGGTAAGGGTTATTACAGACGAGAAAATCAGCATACATAAAAAGATAGCCCACATTAAGAAAATACAGCAGACGGCACTATTACATGCTTCAGCTTCATTGAAAGAGAAGTTTACAAAGATGGTAATTCCGCACAATGAAACAGAATTATCTAGCTATCTTACAAATTATATAAGTATTGTAGAAGAGATAGCAAACCAATATACGGATAGATATGCAGAAAAGGTATATGGAAAATTAAAGTTAGCATGTGAAGATAAGTTAAAGGCATTGACAGGTGCTAATCCTACTAAAATAAATGTTGTTAAAGATATTTTACAAAGATTAATTCGAGAAAATAAACAAAAAATTAATGAAATAGAACTTGAACCACAAGAGGCGGGCATCGTAACAATTAAAAAATATAAAAAATTAATTCAATTTCAAAGCAGTATAGATGTTTATTTGCAACAGGCTAAAAGGACTAGTTCGCTTCGCGAAAAGAATTTTTGGCTCGATATGGTTCAAAACAAAACTGAAAAGAAATATGCCGATCTTATACCTATGGTACAAAAACGTTATTTCCATACATCTTAAATCTTATTTATCGAGGAGGTTCCATTATGTCACTAGAAACTGAATTTAAAGAAAAATTAACAGATGCTATTCAAAGATATGTTGATATCCATAAAGTAAATAAACTTAAAATGTCTGAAGCAAGAAGCACAGATGTATTATCTTTAACTAATTTATTAAGAACTCAACAAGACCCAGTTAAATTAAAAGAAGATTTTATGGTTCATTATAAAGGAATGGAAAAATCCATCGTTGCTTCGATAATACCCCTCTCTATTGTTGATCGCAGCAAATTAAGAAGATTTTTATCCGTTGTTTTGTTGAATAAGAAATATAATGATTTAGTATTAAGTCACGCATACGAGTTGTCTCAAAAAGATGTTGTTATTGAGGCATCACGTGCTAGAGAGCAGCAATTACAATCGCGTATTGATGCTTTAGAGTTGGATGTTGTGAATTTACGATCTCGTACCACAGAGCTTGAAGCAGAGAATAGATTGTTGAAAGAGACAAAAACGCAATTACAGGGTTCTATTGTTAACTTACAATTATTGCTTGATAGGCATCATATTCCTTATGATAAACAGGAGTTTGACGACAGAGAGCAGGAAGAATTAATAGCAGAATTTGTTCATGTTCAAAAAGAACCAAAGGATGAAAAAGATTACGATAGACTTATCGCAGAATTTGTTCTTGTTCAAGAGGAATTGATAGTTGAGAAAGGAAAAGTCATAAAAGCGGAAGATACCATAAGAGAATTGAAAGAAAGTAAGGAGCAGTTATTTAATGCGAATATGAGATTGTTAAGTGAAAATAAAAAACATAAGGAGCGCGCTATGCCAAATAAGGCAAAAATAGCAAGTCCTATTATCCAACCAATTAATGTGGATCAAGCTGTAAATAAGTTTAAGTTTTTTTAGGATTTTTTTTCTAATAGAAAAAATGTAATTTTTTAATTTTATAAAAAAGTGGTATGGCTATCATGCAGAGCATAAAAAATTTTTTATCTTTTTCTTTATTATTTTTTGTAGCAACATTGCTAATTTATGAGTTCTATATATCAAGTTATTTGATCAGATATATTAATAGCGTCGCAATATTTTTTATGTTGGTATTAAGCATGTTCATTATTTGTTTGTATGAGATGCCAGATGAAAAAAAAGATAAGGCATCTATCTTAACACATTTTTTTGATCATTTATGGAATAGCGAATGGAGTAAATTGTA
>DATAXC010000294.1:0-14761 GCA_036266895.1 Gammaproteobacteria bacterium | reverse complement strand
ATTTATTAACAACCTGTAAATAAAAAGCATTTTTCTTACGATCGTCCGCTGCTGAAGAAACAGCATGATCTGTTATCGGAAGATCGGTTAATACTGTACGGACCTCTTCTTCTATTTTCACCGCACTCTTGATAACTTCTTCTACAAATTCTCTTTCAATTGCATTCATTTCTCTTGGTAAAATAAGCGCTTCCTGTGAGTCAGGAGAAATATTCACCGCCTCCTCTATTCTCGCTTGCGATTGCGTATACAACGTCTTTACCGCATTTTTTTCTCGATCAAGTACACTTTTTATCGCTGTAGACCACATCTTCTTTAATCTCCTCTCTCTATCTTTCGACATCTGGTGATGTCCTATTTTTAAGCTGGTTTTTAATAAAAAATTATTGTGCAGGAGGAGGCAGCTTCGATGTTGTTGTACATATCACCGGCTCAGCCATTACTGCTGTTTCAACAGGCTGCTCTCTATCAACCACAGGAAAAATACCCAGTGTTCCAGGAGCAGGTAAATTAGCCAACTCCGGCCTGTTATATGGTACAGCACTAAATGAAGCGCGTTGACCATCTGCTTTATAAGTCGTCACAGTGCCATCATCTTCTATGACCCATCTCCTGCCTATTAATGCACTGGGTTGTGGTTCGCTTTGTGATGTTCTAGGCGTCTGTATTGATCTTTGTAACGCTTTTAGTTTAGCTTCATAAATAGCAGCTTGTTCAGTTAACCGTCTATCTAATTCAGCTTGTACTTGTGCTTTACTTACTCTTTTCTCTGCTTCACGTTCAGCTTTCAACATTGCATTATACCGGCTAAGTTCTGCTTCTCTTTTTGCGTATCGCCTTACTTTTTCCTCGAGTTGCCTTTCTTTTTCTTGATTTTGCCTTTCTTTTTCTTGATTTTGCCTTACTTCTTCTTCGCGTTGCCTTACTTCTTCTTTGAGTTGCCGTTCACTTTCCTCATTCTCTTTCCTGAGCCGTTCATTCTCTGCCCTTTCACGATCTCTTTCTACTTCTACTACTTGCTTGTCACGCGCCAACACCTCAGCTCGTTGGTTAGTCTGCCGCTGCATATCCAACAAACCATCTAGTACTTGCTCACGCCAAATTTCTTCTAATCCTCCACTTTCCATTCTAACCATATCACGTCCATAATCTTTTTCTTTGAACTTTTCACGAATTCTTTCTCCTGCAGCAATTAATTCTTGCAACGTGTTTATCCACACATCATCTCTAACTAACCTTTGCATGAAACCTTCCAATCCAGGCTTTTTAATCTTTTTTGCTGCTAATTGAAATGCTACTAGTTTATCGTGTATACTTACTATCGCAGCGACTGAAGCCGTATCAAACCCAGTTCCCCCCCGAGCACTCAGACTGGCTTGCCTAAGCTTCTCTTCCTCATTTGTAAAATCATTCAAATGCTCTCTATAAAAAATCAGCGCTTGACTAAGCTTCTCTTCTTCATTAACAAAATCAGTCAAATGCGCTTGATAAGTGAGTGTGGGTGATAACGTTATAAAGAATTTTTGGTCTTCGTCAGTTGCATACTGTTTTATAGTCTGCAGCCTGCGAATAAATTTCCTAAATAGCGTTAAAAAATTGACTGCATCAGCATGGGCATCTGTTTTTTTAGGCGAGATGCGCCGCACTCGCCGTTCCGCTGGAGACAGGGCTTGATTAGTATAATCTGCTTGCTGTACCGTCAAAACACCGACTGAATATTTTTTATCATAAAACAACCGGGCGTTAGCTTCAACTAAAGAGACGACAGATAAGCCGTTTATATCTTGCTCTTCGAAATGCCGCCATAACTCTAACCAACCGTTTGCATATAAGTTAGGAACATGTACCTTTTTTTCCCAAAAAACATCTTTAGCCTTGTGGCCCCATCTATTAGTCATACACGGGTCGCAACCCAATTGTGCTAATACATTATAAATACCAGTACGATCCTGGTCAAATGAATCGGATGTATGCGTTTGTGCTGCCTTATGCGCTAAGGTATTATCATACTCATCAATAAATAAATTAACATCCACATCTGGAATAGTGATAGAAAAAATTTGCTTCAACACATCAGGCCATATTTCATTCTTAAATAAACATTCTTGCCGATTGCGAAGCGCATGATAATCCTTTATATCATTTACCGATAATTCTCGTTCCCACTGCTCAGACAACAAAAAATCATTTTCCCAAGCATATCCTAGATTTTCTAATTCACGCAGCCATAAATAAGGCTGATTGGGATGAATGGTAAAAATATGAAGAAGGTGTTGGAAAAAATCAGGCAATTTTTCTTTTAATATGGCCAATAATAAGCGCGGCATATCCGGGCCTTTCTTTTCTTTTTTTTCGTCATTTTTTTGTTCTTCACATAACACGTGCGTTCTGAAATATTGCAGCATTTGATCAAACCACTCCTTTTGTGCTTCATTTGAATCAGGCACATAAATAGCGGCTAGTGATTCTTTTTCTTTAACAAGTCCACTTTTAGTCTTTTCAAATTCTTCTATGCAGCGACTCCATTCTGACCGTGATCCACAAATACGTTGAAGCCTGTGTTCTGGTATACGGTATTTTGCCATGTTACTGTCTATTTCTTCCTGATAGTTTTGTGTTGCCGTTGCCTCCCAACCAGCAGGTATCTGTTCATGCGGAAATAATTTCCTTTTTAACCAAACTTTATTTTTTTCATCATGCAGATCAAAATGATTCATTAAAGCTTCTTGTATTTGTCTTTCTTTTTGCCGTATTCTATCTTGCAAAACAGCAACTTGATTTGTAAATTCACCTCTCAATATATTCTTATTGTCCCGCAAAACTTCTCCATAGCCTGAGACTATCATTTGTTGCATTTCATTTAATTTAATTTCACGATGCACATAAAATACTTGCTGATAATAAAAAATAATTTGCTTTCTAGGTGGTATAACGGCTTTAAGCAAATTACCAAGATCATGATCAACCGCAAAAATCGCAGCATATTTGCAAAACTGTTGAAATTGTTCCTGTACAGTTTCCGTGATATGATCAGTAAACGTCAAACACCTATTACCATCCATTGATGCGGCTTCAGCATGAGAAAGATTTGAGAAATAATGAATGACGTTAGGATGTTTGATTGTCGCTTCTATCCGTTGCAAGCATGCATTTAAACGAGGTTCCCATTCCGCTTCCTCATTAAATAAATAACTTTTATATACGTCTACATGTCGTTCAAACAATTTTTTCCACCAGGTTAAAAACAGTTTAATTGTCAACGTTTTATTTTCTTCTCTTAAAGCTGGATTAGCATGATCTAAGCCCGCTGTTATTTCTGCCAGACAAATATGCACCATTCTCCATTGTAACGCGTAGAAAAAACCTTTACTCGTTAACCAGTGGCAAAAATCCTCTACTTGATAATGGTTCTTAGCAAAAAGATTGAACAAAGTTGAAGGTACAATTTGTTCTACATAAGGGTAATACTGTGAAGGTACATCGCGTTTCATCCACACAATGGTTTTTTTATTGGATTCGATATGGCAAGCAGCGATATTCACTGATGTTTCAAGGCTACTTATTTCGTCTATTAAAATAAACGAACAATTTCGTAAACTTTGCACAGCAAGTAATGCACTAAAACAGCCTAGTGGCATGATGTTGGCACCAAACAACGCCACATAGTGGGTATAAACATCTACGGAAGCGAAACATTGTTTCATCTCATTTTCGCTGTCATTAATTTGCCGTTCATGAGCAGCAATTTTTTCAAGCCATTGCTGCGCTTTTTGATCATTTTTCTTTTCTAATAAAAACGTCTTTGTTTCAGAAAAAGCGGCTGCTGAATATTCGACAACATGATAATATTTCATTATTTTTGTGCAAAGACTAGCTAATTCATCTTGATGCGCTTCCAAACGAGCAAGCGGTGGTTGAAAACAAGCAAGCCTATCTTCTACTGGAATACTCTTACAATATAAATAAATTTCTTCCCCAATCAATTGACGGGCTTCTACGTCATGCCTTCTATTTTGTAATGCCTGCGCTACTTCCGCGCGCGTTAAGCCTAACACTGCAAAATCCCATTCAGAACGCTCTACCCCCAACATATCCAAATCCAGATTAAAACAATACGGGAAAGGAAGCCGGTCGTGTGGTAATGCCGGCATAAGATAACGCAATCCTACTGCATCATGCGGCAAGACTATTTTGGGCCCTTCTCTATTTAATGAAAATAGGGCATGCTGCAAACAACTTTCTGTTAACGCTTGCGCTAAAGAATGCTCTGGAAATGTACGTCTACATTCAGGAAACGATTCTATTTCACATCTGATAATAAGGGGTATCAGCCATTCCTGTTGCACAATATCAAGCGCATGTATACGGCGGAAAAAAATCTCACGTTCTTTTTCAGACACTCTAATCAATGCTTGCGTAAAATAACGCACGTCAGAAATAAGGCCCTCTTCTTGTTTTTGCTTAGTTTTTTGTGCGGCGAGGGCCCGTGAAAGTCTTTCCCACTCCAGATAAACATAAAAAACCGGCACTATTTCATTAGCTGATCTGACAGTGTAACGACTTCGATACTCGCTTAAAATCACACCAAATAAACTATCTTGGCGTTCTCGCATTACTTTATGAACAAACCACTCGCTTTGAATGGCGCTTGCCCTATCTAACCAAAGAAGAATAGAAAAAATTTCATCGAGCGAGGTGAACTGAGTTGTTGCAATAAAATGGCAACAATAATAGAATTGCAACCAGGCTCCTATACTGCCGTCAGCCAATTTTGGCTTTGCGCCAAGCTGATTTTCTTCTGCGCTTAATATACTGTCAATTAATTTTTTCAATTCTGGAGCAATCTCATTTTCTGGTTTATTGTTAGATTTATAATTAAATAACTTTTCACAAAATTCATAACAAAACCTACCAATGGCCGCAGTATCATGGTAAAGAAATTCGAAGCGCAATTTATTTACCATATCATTCATGGTAAAAGTAGGCGCTGGATGACTAGAAACAGCTTCATGACGAGAAGAAGATAAACGATAATTATTAAGCATAACGATTTCTTCAAAAAACGCCTGGGCTAACCGCTCTATTTTTTGTTCCATTTCACGCAATAACATACGTTTCTCCTTTTTGTTTTTATTGGCTGTTGAATTAAAAAATTATCTTCAATATAATGTTGGCTCAAAATAATAAAACTTAAAATTAAAACTTAGAACATTGTTCATTGTTCAGCATTAGTCATTAATACGATACGGAAATCATTATGCCAAACTTTATCGAAGAACTCATTTCTCCTTTACCTGATTATATTCGTAAAGAAAAATGGCAAGATACTGAAAATCGTATTAATTTAGTTCTTAAATTACTAAGTCAAACAACCTCACTCTACCCAAACACAGAAAGGTTGTTGCTTTCCGTTCTTGGCCTAATCACTTATTACATTAATCACAACAAAAATGAGTTGGCCAGCGATCTAGCTTATAATTTCATGGGAACCTGGTCTCTTGATAATCCCGTTTTACTCAAAAAAATTGAATTTATTTATCAAGTTGGATTAGTTTATCAAAAGAAAAAATTATATTTGTATGCACTCCGATTTTATTGGCTTAGCTTAAAATACCTAACCTCTCAGATAGAAGCCGACAATGATACCTTATTTGACTTAATAACGTCAATAAAGCAAGGAATTGATGGAATTGAAAGCGCTATTCTAGAAAACGCTGCGCTAAATTACAAAAATTTGATCGGTGGCAATATTCCTAGTATTAACAGTAGTGGCACTTTACAAGATTACTTAAATTTACTTGATGAAACAATTCCTTTTATCGATCAATTAAGTAGTCAGTATGGTTTTCATACTATTGCACGCGATATTTATCAAAATTTTCTTTTGTTTGCGACTGACGCAGCGTCTGAACTTTTATCACCCGCCTCTCTTACCACAGCTTATTATCGTCAGCACATTTTTAAACAAATTACTTATTTAGATCAATGCATTAGTGAACCGCCTGTTTTACCTTTTGCTACGCAAGAAAATTGGAGGGCCCATGTTCAATCCTTAACTGCTCTCCGCCAAGAGCTGAAAGAAAATGTACATACCCGCATTGCAACCGCGCAAACTGTTTTTAATCAAGGCATTACCCATTTTATTGCTACACTTATAAAAAATTGCTGTATTTTTGCTGGCAAAGCCCCCTGTGAGTATGTGTTAGTCAATATCGGTTCACTTGCCCGCCAAAACTTTAGTCCATTTTCGGATATAGATATTGCTATTTTTGTTAAAGAAAAAAAATTCCGTGATCATTCTTTTTTTAAAACACTTATTAAACTGCTTGCCGAGCAACTCAATCTATTAGGTGAAATCGAAGAAATAACCGCTGGCTTATACATTGACAGCAAAGACTTTGTACTTTTGGTAGAAAATAATTTTTTAGTGAATACACCCGAAGCTTATTTAACTGATAGGGTAGAAAATATCCCTATACCTAATGATTTATCAGATGAACTGACCTATGCGGATAAATATTATGCGTTGCACCGGTGCAATATATTATATGCAAGCGAAGCAGGCGAAGCATTACTGGCTCTTTACCAAAAAAGTCTTGCTGAACAGTTGCAATTGCCTGGCTCTTCGCTTATTCAACCTTGCCAGACGACACAAGATGCGCCTTACACTTATTTAGCAAAAAAATATTTAGCTGCCCATCAACAAGATTATCAAAATAATAACATCTCTTGGAGTGATAACCTGTTAAACCAAGCGATAGACTTAAAAAACACTTTTATTACTCCTTTTTTCCTCTGGTGCACAGATGTTGCATTATATTTTGGACTGCATCAGTGTGATGAAAAAACCCAGCAACCTAGCTTGGCGCTCTCGATTCCAATGATGTTGGAGTTATTTAAAAGTAGACTTCATCCTGCTTGTATTGTTCGCTTAACCTATGCTTATCAACAATTACAACAATTAAGAATAGAAAATCAATTTGCTAATCATGAAAAACGTCATTTAAAGAAAACGCCCATAGATAGTTGGCTGATAGCCAACAATAAAGAAACTGATTTATTAAAAGAAATTCATACTACAATCTTAGATCCTATCTATGCTGGTTTGGCAATATTCACAACGCATGATTTGACCGCCTCAGAATTGATTGATCCTTTGCTCGCGGGTTTAGAAATATTGTTAATACAAAGATCAAATAGCCCATCGTTTCTCAACCACCTTACCCATCTCTTTCAATATTTACTTGAACGAAACGACTCATTTACAGTCTATTCAAATTATTACAAAAAACTAAGCGCTCTTAATCCATCAGCAGCTTTTCATGAATATTTTTTCTCACAACTACAATTAGCAGAAGAGAATAAACAACTGACTACTGCACAAGTTCAAGCTATAAAAAAAACTATTTCTCATCCACAGACTAACGGTAGCGTTTCATTTGATCCTGATTTGAGCTCAATACAATCCAACATACAAATTACTCCCAATCAGCATGAGTTAACCCGATCTAACAGCCAAATAACCAAGGCTGAATTAAAGCAATGGCTCAAAAATTCTCCTTATTTAGAAAAGCTAACATTGATTGACGGTCAAAAATTATCTTGGAAAATAGTAGATATTATCAATCGCTATGCTCCTAATTTACGACAGCTTCAGCTTAAAAATATTTCATTTATTTGTTCTAGTGTTTTTGCCATCACCAAACATTTATCTCCATCTGGGCTCTTTCCATATCCCCTATCAGGATTACCAAATTTATATACTTTAAAATTAAACAACTGCCGCAATATTAATCAGATCAAAATAGATCATTCTCCCAGTTTAAGCATGATTGAAATAGCAAATTGCAGAGGAATACAGGAAATTGCTCTTTTGCATTCAAGCAAAACCATCAAAGTAAATTCCCAACAAGCTCTGCATTGTTTTAAAATATCAGCGTTTTTAAGCCAATCACCTACAATCCAACAGGAGGAGAAGGAAGTATATCAAGATAATCAAGAAGCATATCCTGCCAAAATCAATCCAGACCAAGAACAGCAGTCTTTATTTCGGAGAACATATTTATGATGCATACTACCGCTCTACCTGACAATGCAATGTTACTTAATTTGCTAAAATCTATTACCACTGAAGAAGTCACACCAGTTGCTGTCAAACAAAATATTATTAATTTATACCCGCAATTAGCCAAGCTAATCCCAAAAAAATTACATTTATTCATCGCATCGTTTATACCTAATATAAAATTGGCAAAAGAATTATATGATCCCGCCCCTACACCTGTAGAATCTCTACTCGGTTTAGGCTTAATCAAGAAAAAACCACTTCCAGAGACTTCCGACGGCCATTCTAGTTACAAACTATTGCGAACTGTCATTAAGCAAGCGCAAACAATAAAAAATTCCTTTAATGAAGAACAAAAAAATAAATTAGAAATTCAAGAACTTATCTCTTGTTTAGATAAACTAATAGATCACTATCAAATTTTTATAGCAAAACTACAACAAGCCCCCAACAAAGAAACCAGAGTTGCTATATTAAATACTGATCAAGCAGAATTAAGATGCCTAGGCCTCCCCTGTTCTTATTTAACACCTCAAGCACGTGATGAAATCATGAAACTTGACGCCAAAACAGGGACGCTCGAGCGCCCAAAAGATGAAATCGGCGCGCATATCGTTCATCGCCATGGAGGTTTACACTTTAAATTTTTAGCAAACAATGAATTAAAAGATGACGACGTACCTGCCGAACTGGATGCTGACGATGATCCTGGCATGGCATATGCTATTAAAAAATTATTTCAACTTATTTACCCCAATTTTGATATGATCCCAGCAACAGCTTTAACCCAAATTCATCACAAAGGTAAACACTACCCCATTCAAGTCTCTATCACTATTTCTGGTAAAACATTTCAAGAGTGGGCAGAAGAAGAAAATGACCTATCTCGCTTAAACAGCAAGAGTTTTTCTGCCTGGATCATCTTTAGTATCTTAATTAAAACCAGGGATGCCAAAACTAATAATTTTATTGTCATTGATGATCCACACACACCTAATGAGAAAGTATTAGTTGGCATTGATAATGATGACGCATTAGGGCCTGAGTGGTTATTGAGCAGTCGAAGCAGCCAAGAACATATTCCTGGCGTAAAAAACTTCCTTTTTTGTATGGAACAAATGCAACAACCCATAGATCCATCTATATCAAAAGAATTCTGTCAGCTAGACCCTGCGATTATCATTTCCAGATGGCTGTTAGATTTACTGGAACAAAATGAATATTATGAAAAACTCGTAAAAGAACAAATTTTAACACCTGTGATAATGGAAAAATTAAATTTACCTTTTAAACTAACCAGGGGAACTGCTCTACGTTTATATCAAGACTTTAAAAAAATACAAGATCTATTATCAAATACAGAGCACAATGCTCGTCTCACGCATCAAGCACTATTAAATGCTGCCCAACCTTTAATTGGCATTTATTATGAAAATGTTTTAAAAAAACATGAAGGCATCCCGCCTCTAGATACTTTTCTTAAAAATATTTATAAATTCAGTGAGGCGATCGAACCTTTACTAGCAGATCGTTTACAAGAAAATGAAAAAAAACAGCTTGCTGCTTGCCAAACATTGAACTCGGAATATTCCGCGGAAGTGCGCGATCAACATATATTAACAGCATTAATTGAATTTACAGCTTCGTTAGATTGGCAAAACATTAACATTACATCTCAGCACATTTTATTAAATTTATTATTGAATTCTTCACATATTTCACACTTTAATTTTAAAAATTGCCATGCTATTGATGACAATCATTTAGTACAATTTATGGGGCTCTTAAAAAAACTGCATAAGACTTTTCACTTCAAACATTTACTTTTAGAAAACTGTTCTCAAGTCACTGCCAATAGCCTATATCAATTATGTGAAAATTTTCCAGATTTAAAATTAATATTACATAATATGCCTTGGAGTCATGCTAATTGGCAACATTTATTGGCAACTTATTCAGATCGTGTTTCTATCATATTGCCTTCTGGTCATTTTTATAATTTAAATCTTACTAAAAATGATATCTTACATCAGGCCATTTTTGCTCAACAGACTGAATTGCTTTTTGCGTGCCTTGCGTTGGGACTATCTGCTAACAAATCAGCCCAAGACGGCGACACACCTCTTCATGTAGCTGTACGCTTAGATAATATTCAAATGGTTGAACACTTACTTAACGCTGGCGCAATGGGGAATGCTCAAAACAAACAGAAATTAACAGCATTAGATATAGCGGTTTCCTCCAGAAGCATGTTAATGGTCGTGATGCTTATAAAACATGAAGTATGGCATTATACTGGCAAAACATCCGTTAAAGATATTATTAATCTTTATTTAAGTGCCGTTCCTCATCCTCTTGATGAAAGCAATTTTATTCCTCTATTTAACTTCTTAAAACATAGCAACCAATTTGATGAAACCACTATTAATTGGATTCCATCAACTATCCAGTATTTAAACTTAAAAGACAGTAATGTGACTGACGAAGGCTTACAGCAAATTTGTCGGCAATGTCCTCATTTAAGAAAAATAGATTTATGCGGTTGCAATCTTGTTAGCTTAAATGGATTGGAAATTTTAGCTCAAACAGGTCTAACAGAAATAGATGTTAATTTTGAGCAAATGGAACAATGGGGATTAATTAGTCTTGATAATTTAATTAATGCTTATAAATTAACTTTCAAAAGAATACGTTTCAATATTATTGAATTTGATTTAGGCAACAGAACATTCACTGATAGCCAACAAGAAGATCTTTGCGCTGCGATTGGCCTATGCGCCCACTTAAGAATTTTAAATTTAAACAATGTAACATTTACTTTCCAACAATGGCACCAGCTATTTTTTTCATTGTTATACCTAAGAAATTTAGCGCCACCAACCCCGCCATTACAACTTTTGTTACGGGGTTGTCAATTAAATAATGGGATTATTCAAGAATTATATACTTTAATACAAAAAGTAAAGAACCCCGTTTTTGATGTATTAGATTTATCTGAAAATAATCTTACAACTGAAAGTGCAAAACATCTTAATGCCATCCTTGAAAAATCATCTATACGTAATTTACAACTATACAATAATAACTTAGGCAGCGGCGTAACTTTATTAATAGAAAACTTAGCTGAAAATGCCCATCTAAAAATTCTAGATCTTAATCAAACCAATATGGGAAACAAAGAAGCCGCGGCCTTGGCGATGCAACTTAAAAAAAATAAAACATTAACTGATATTGATATAGGATATAACCCATTAACAGACGAAGGAATAAATGCCTTACATTCAGCACTATATCAACATTTAGCATGCAGGCCTCCACAAATAAGAGCTGGCGGCTTAAGTTTATCTAATGATACCGTGTATAGTTTACAAAATAGTCGTCTTGGACAATTTTTATTTATTGGAGAACATAAGATTAGTCCCCAACAAACGTTTACCATAGAACAAATAACAAATCACGATTTATGGAAACAACGTGTGGTGACACCTAATTTAATTAAAGTTCCTTCCACGCCATCGGCTGCGCCTTCGAAAGCACCGCCTTAAAATCCAAAATATATCCAAAGCGTTTCAATGTACTTTTGCATATAAAGGAAAAGCTTTTCCCTTACAGTAAGAATACATCGAACGAGCTGGTAGGGGCGTTGTTGAATAAATCAACACGCTGGAGTTTTTGCCTCTCCCCTTGTGGGAGAGGCCGACGCCAAAGGCGGCGGGTGAGGGGTACTCTCACGGTAGCGCAGTAGTATGTAGGGTGGGCAAAGCGTAGCGTGCCCACCACTTATTTCTCCCCCATCTTCTTCACCACCTCCGCCAATCTTTTACCCTGCGCAAAACATAAACGCTGCTCTTCTGCGGTCACACTATTTTTCCCATCGACACCCGCATGATGAGTTGCACCATAAGGTGTGCCGCCGCTTTGCGTGGTATTCAAATCAGCTTCTGTATACGGAATACCTAATAAAATAAAACCAAGATGAAACAATGGTAACATCATGCTGAGCAAAGTGGTTTCTTGTCCGCCGTGTAATGAGGAAGTAGAGCTAAATACCGTTGCGGGTTTATTGACGAGATTACCTGCTAGCCACAAGCTGCTCGCTTGATCAATAAAATATTTTAATGGCGCTGCCATATTGCCAAAGCGTGTTGGACTGCCTAAGGCAAGACCTGCACAATTTTTTAATTCTTCTAGTGTTACATAAGGAGCGCCACTGTCTGGGATAGCGGCAGCAACGGCTTCACTGGTAAAAGAAACCGGCGGCACGGTGCGGATACAAGCTTCGATACCGATAGATTCAATACCGCGCGCGAGATGCTGCGCCATTTGTTTGACGGAGCCATAGCGGCTGTAATAAAGCACTAAGATGTATGACATGTGATTTTTACCTTGTTATACTCACGTTCAAAATAATGGAGACAGATAGTATTATGCCAATTTACGAATATCAATGCGAGGCGTGTGGTCATCAATTTGATGCTTTGCAAAAAGCCTCAGAAGCACCTTTAACCGAATGTCCTCATTGCCACAAAGCCGCGTTGGTTAAATTAGTATCAGCAGCCGGCTTCCAATTAAAAGGATCTGGTTGGTATGCGACAGATTATAGCGGCAAAGGTAAAGCCAAGCAGGCGGCGAGTGATGCTGAAAGTGGTGGGAGTGCTGGGAGTGGTGGAAGTAAAAGTGATGCAGCGGCGGCAGATAAATCGAGTGATAAAGAAAAACCGAAGACCGGGGCTGCTAGCAGTGGAGAGAGTGGTAGTGCAGTAAAGAAGAGTGATGCGAAGACAGGTGGTGGTACGGGTTCGACGGCTTCTGAGAAGTAAAAAAGAAAAGCCCCTCTCCCCCACAAGTGGCGTTGTTGAATAAATGAGAAAAGCGAAGCCTATTGCCTCCCCCACAAGTGGCGTTGTTGAATAAATGAGAAAAGCGAAGCCTATTGCCTCTCCCACAAGTGGCGTTGTTGAATAAATGAGAAAAGCGAAGCCTATTGCCTCTCCCCTTGTGGGAGAGGCCGACGCCGAAGGCGGCGGGTGAGGGGTGTTTCTATAGAAAATATCTCTGTACACGATTAGGCCAGGGTAGTGGAAATACACCCCTCACCCGCTGCTGCGCAGCGGCCTCTCCCACAAGGGGAGAGGCAAAAGCTCTCTAGGCGTATTTATACAACAACGCCCTAAATTCCAAGATGACAAATATTTCTATTCTTATATTATATAATCATATAGTCTCAACCCAACCTCACCAACTTCTACGGAGCCATTATGCTAGCTTATTTACGTACTTGTTTTATTTCTGGCCTACTGGTGTGGTTGCCGATTTGGGTCACCTTGTTAGTCATCAAATTTTTAATTGATTTACTCAGCAGATCATTACTGTTATTGCCAGTTCAATACCATCCCGATACGTTATTGGGCGTGCATATTCCAGGCATCGGTGTGGTATTGACCTTGGGCATCATTCTGTTAACCGGCATGGTGGCTGCTAATTTTCTTGGCAAGCGCATTGTAGCGGTAGGCGATTCTATTGTGGCGCGCATCCCGATTGTGCGATCCATTTATACTGGGGTCAAACAAGTCGCTCAAACCTTATTCAGTCCAGGCGGCCAATCTTTTCGTAAAGTATTGTTAGTGGAGTTTCCACAGGCTGGCGTATGGAGCATTGCGTTTCAAACCAGTGAATCCACTAAAGAAATTGAAAGCGCACTCAACCAAGAACAAATGGTGAGTTATTTCATTCCTACCACACCCAATCCCACTTCTGGGTTTTTAATGATGGCACCGAAAAATAAAGTAATAGAACTGGATATGAGTGTTGATCAAGCGTTAAAATTCGTCATTTCCTTGGGGGTGGTGCAACCAACGATGATTTCTCGTGAGGAAAAGCCATCATAAGCCAAAAGAATCAATTTTAAATGTTTGATCTATCAACATCTAACATCAGAAGGCAATCATATTTATGCGTAGTCATTATTGTGGTCAAGTGACCACCGCGTTATTAGACCAAACTGTACAGTTAGTCGGTTGGGTATATCGTCGTCGTGATCATGGCGGCGTTATTTTTATTGATTTACGTGATCGCGAAGGCATTGTGCAAGTCGTCGTCGCGCCTGAACATCAAGCAGCGTTTGCGCAGGCGGAATCCCTTCGTAGTGAATTTGTTATTCAAGTGGTCGGTCAAGTGCGCAATCGGCCAGCCGGTACCGTCAATGCAAATTTACCTACGGGTGCGATCGAAGTCGCAGCGACTGAATTGACGATTTTAAATCGCGCTGAGCCGCTGCCTTTCCCGATTGATGATGAATATCATGAAGTGAATGAAGAAACACGCTTGCATTATCGCTACTTAGACATTCGGCGGCCAGAAATGTTAGAGCGTTTAAAATTTCGCGCCAAGGCGGGGCGTTACTTGCGTCAATTTTTAGATGACCACGGCTTTTTGGATATTGAAACACCGTTTTTAACCCGCGCTACCCCAGAAGGCGCGCGTGATTATTTAGTGCCTAGTCGTACGCGTCCTGGTAGTTTTTTTGCGTTACCACAATCACCGCAGCAATTTAAACAATTATTGATGATGTCAGGCATTGATCGATATTACCAAATTGTGCGTTGTTTCCGCGACGAAGATTTGCGTGCTGATCGACAACCTGAATTTACCCAATTAGATATTGAAACATCATTTTTAAATGAACAAGAAATTCAA
>DATAXC010000292.1:0-4491 GCA_036266895.1 Gammaproteobacteria bacterium | reverse complement strand
TTTTATTAGGTGGTGCTTTGGGTTTCGCTATAGGAGGTATGGTAGCAAAGGCTAATCTTCATAATCAGAATGTAGTAAACACTGCAGCAGAAGAAGCTCTGAAAATAGGTACAAAAGAATCATCAAAAATATTTCTTGAAACCGTTGCAAGCGGAACTGGAATAGCACTAGTAGAGAAAGTAGCAGAGGAAGCTATACAGAAAGGTACGCCAACAGTTATTGCAAAAGTTTGTGAACAGCTAACTCGGCCGGAAGTACAAAATATTATTATATTGAATGCGTTTCCAGGAGCACTAGATTGTTTAGCAATTATGAGGAGCGAAAAACGAGCAAATGTACGCGTAAATAGAGCTAATCAAAGGGTAATTGAAGCAGAAAATGCTCAAGAAATAGCAGAACAAGAGAGTCACCAAAAAACGGAGGAAGTTATTGCTTTGAAGGCGATAGCGGCTCAAAGGCTTGAAACAATAGAAAGACAGAAACAAAGAGAGAAAGAAACCAAGGATCAAATCGCTGAGTTAGTACGTCGTAATAGTATGGAACAGAATCCACCACAAGAAAGCCTGGCGCAACATAGAGACAGGATGTTTACTCACCTATCTTCAAGATTATCAAGTGCCCTACCAAGCGATTCTCCAAATAGAGAAAATACTGATGAAGAGCATATTGGAATGCATCGTAGACATCCTCATTTGAGCTCAAATGAAGAAAATGGATTACCTCGCAGGTTATTTCAATAGCTTCAAGAAAATGCCTACTAAATCTGTTGATTAGATTGATAAGAATGATGGTTGTTACAATTGACCAGGCACTGTGAATTAGCATTATAAGGAGATAAACTACGTGACAAGACAATTAGAGACCAAAAAGACGAAGTTTAGGAGAATTAAATCAAATGTACTAGACGACCATTCGCTTATCTCTATTTCCAAGGATACGGATGCGCAGTATGTTATTAATAGCAAAAATTTTGCAAATATTAAACAGGCTACTTTTTTTGATAGGAATGAAAAAATTTTTGAGATTAGCAATCAACAAGACAATATCACTCTAAATATTTTTACTTCAAAACCACTTAACATTTTTGGGAATATTGATGCAAATATAATTCTTATCCAATCTTTAGGAAAGCTACAGTTTAATGGACAAATAAACACCAAATATCTTAACATTGATGCTAAAGCGGTAGACTTTGAACAACTGGTCAATTGTTCTGGTGGAGCAAATATTAACGTCAAAGATGATCTTATTTTTAAAGAAAAATTAAAGGGAGGATTCCTAAATTGTTCAGCTGAAAATATTTTTTTAAAAAGGCAGATTACTGCACAAGACGATATAAATTTGTTAGCACGGAAAGTAATTGATATTAAAGAAGGTCTTCGTAGTAGGGGAAAAATAAATTTAAAATCCGACGACATTGCCTTATATGGCGTTTTTATAGCAAAAAAAGTTACACTTGTAGCCCAGAAAAAAATTGAAAATAATGCAAATATACAAGTTGTTAAAAATATTAAAATCAAAGCAGTGGATATAAAACATAATGGTAGAATCTATAGTTATGGTGAGTGTCATATAAAAGCGCGTCAAAATTTATTTTGTACTAAAAATTCTAAAATTGAAGTATCTAAACATTTTACTGCTAGAGCGATCGCCAGTGGATTGTACGGCTATCTTAATGTAAAACAAGGTTGTGAAATAAAAGCACAAAGTTTAGATACAGACAATGCAATTTATTGTACAGGTTATATCCATATAAATGTTATTGAGTGGTATTGTTATCAAGGCTCTAATATTAATATTCAACATACTGACCCTCTTGAAAAGAGTAATATAGCCGTTAAAAATATTTTTCTTAGTGAATATGGTTCACATATTCATGCATATGCAGCACCATTAATAATTGAACTTTTCCAAAAACAGCAACTTAAATCTTTACCCCTTACTTTTTCTGCAAAACGATTAGAAGCGAACGGGAAATTTTTATTAGAATACGCTATGATTTTAGGAGAAAGACTTATTGTCAAAGAAAAAGCTGCTATTGCTATAAATAGAGCGTGGTTTCAAGTGGAATTTATAGTAGTTGATGGCGAATTTTCTTGTCAACATTCTCAGTTAGATGCGACGCGGGTGGCATATGAAAAAAATAGTACAACCCAATGTCAGTATGTAGATATTAACGTGAATAACGAATTTCTTGTAGATGGATCTGCTGCTTTGATTAATAGTGCTGTTGAAGCTAAATATACAGAATTTAGCGGAGATCTTCTTCTTGTTAATGTAGGTGTTAAAAGTAAAGATGCTATTTTTTATCCTTATTCTGTTAAAGGTGAACAGTTATCAATTGATACTGAACAACTTGGATTACATTCAAATCCAAATAAAAAATGGACATTTAAAAATCTTATTGCTAATACTAAAGTACTAGAGGTAGAAGGTGATTGTACACTGATCGAATCAAAAATAAATGTGCATGATAATAAGGTTAGCAGCAACAATGGCCGACTGCATCTGCATGACTCTTTTATCATCACTGATGGGCATTTTTTTAATAATAAAAATGCCAAATTAATAGTTACACAATCTAAACCGTCATCAGAAATTCAGCAGCAAGCTAATGTTGACACTAAACAAATTTATAATCAAGGTGATATACAAATTACTGCTGCGACGTTAAAGAGTGAAATTATTATACATGTGGGAAATAAATTTAAAGCTATTCAATCAACTATTGATGTAAGCAAAGATTTATCAATTGATGAACAAGCTAAACTTAGTTTGACAGAACATAGTTTCCTAACAGGAAATCCCGAGTTATTACTTAGAAAAGCTACCTTAACCTTAAAAAAAGGGAGCCAACTAGAAGCTAATAAAATATTTGCTGCATCTGGTTCTAAAGCAAAATTCGATGAATCTTATGCTAAGGTAAAGGATAAACTTTTAATTCAAGATAAACTAAAAATTAAAAATAGTGTTTTAACTGCAAAACAATTGGATTTAATGAAAGCCGGGCAGATAAATACAAATGCTGCTCTAATTGAAGTAGAAAATACGCGGCTTGTTGGAGAGTTGGCTGCTAAAAAAACTCAATTAAATATAGGAGAAAATATATTAGTTTGTCCTGATGGACAAATGAAATTAACAAGTACCCATTTGCAAGGAAAAGAAATGGAATTTCAGGGACATTTGCATGTCGCAGCAGTTCCTCGAAATGTAAGCATTGTTTATCCAGAGAATAATCAAGAATTTGATCAACAAGTAGCTGAATGGAAAAATGGACATGGTGTAGATGACATACTGTTTATTTTTTCTCCGGAGTTGAAAATTTGGAATGCTGTTCAAATACAAAAAGATAAAGAATTAAATAAAACGGAAATTCAATCTGATTCTCCATTTTTTTCTGAATTGCAGCATATTACCAGAAAAAATGTAGCTACCTATGACAAAAAGCAAATTCAATTGATGCTGGCTAATACTGTAACTTTTAAATTAAAAAAATTAAAAACTACTTTTGAGTCAACGATAGAAGGGGATAGCTTAAGTACCTTAACTGATTACTGGACACATGAAGGACAATTAAGATTAACTGAAAGATGGTATGGACGCGGCAAGCAGTTGTTGGTTGATGAAGGAAACATTCAGACTGGAGAAAGGATTGATTCGGGATTTGATTCTTTCTTTAATTCTGGCTCTCTTTCAACAAAACACATGAGTAATAAGGCTGGTTTATTGATTAATCTTGGTTGGATGCGCGCTGATTTTATGAATAATGCCAGTTTTTTATGTCTGAATGGCGGGGTAATGAATGCTTATCACTTACAAAATAATGCTTTAGTACAATTTAACTATGGGTTAATGTTACCTAGTCTACCTACAAATCCTAGAGAATTACTTTCAAAAAACACACTAAAGATTTTTGGTAAATCAGTACTTTGTTCAGTAGCACCACAGCTAAGTAGTGCGATTAATTTTGCTTTTGCGCTTCCTGACGCATGTTCGTTTGCAAAAACAGCTTGGGAAAACCTTAGCTTTGAAAAATTAGAGGAAACTGGTAAAAAGTTGAAAGAAATGCCTATTTATGAATTGGCAGATCATGCTTGCCAAGTAAATAATTTTTTAACTTCTACAATTAATTTCGGTTTACGAGCTAAATCTGCGATAGATAATTGGGAAGAGCATTGGCAGAATGGAGTTCAAACTTATAATGCGGTTAAGCAAACTAATTTTTCTTCATTAAAATCAAATTTATCAACCGCTGCCTCTTCTATTTCTTTTGACAAAATAATGAATGTTTCCAAACAAGGAGCAAAAATTGGAGCTAGCGTAATAGGGCCTACCTGTAGCAATAATAGTTTTTACAGTTCAAATAATGGCGTTACCTTTTCACATAATGTTCATGAATCGAGTTTTTTTTATTCTAATAATTCTTTTGAAGCGGCTTTAGATTCAATAACTGTAAATTCTGCTTTTCAGTATAACCAAGGAAATATAAGT
>DATAXC010000286.1:0-4526 GCA_036266895.1 Gammaproteobacteria bacterium | reverse complement strand
GGGAGAGGCAAAAGCTCCAGTGTATTGATTTATTCAACAACGCACCCACAAGGGGAGAGAGGGAGCAGGGGAGCAGGTTTACTGATCTATATTATTGGAACGTGCCCGAAGGGCGGGAGAGGGCATTTTTTCTCTGACACTACTGCGCTTGTGAGAGAGGAATGTTTCTTTATTTACCTTTGACGTAACTTAACCGTACTTTCTTCTATTAACATTAATTTTTTTAAATTTATTTTTAATACAGTTAATACTGCACTGTAATCACCATTTCTTAAATTAGGTTTTGATTCATCCTCTACTAAGTTTAACAAATAAGCTATGTCCTCGTCCTGTATACCTCGTAATTTTTCAATTAAATTATTGGCATCTTTTTTATGTGTTCTAAAAAAGCCACCATAAGAACCCTTTTTATATTTTTCTAATGCGACAATCATTTTGTGTTTGATTCCACCTGATGCACAATCCCAAGCTTGTTCATAGGGTACAGTATCTTTCTTGTGAGTTATCTGCGCGATCGATTTGTTGATACCATATTGTACATATTGTGATTGAGCTTTTTTAGGATGGTGGGTATGAATAAGTACATGATCAACATGTTGAACTGCAGTGATGGGTAAGGTAAAAGATGGAATGGATTTTTTTGAATTAACAGCAATAGATGGGTTTTCTTGTAATAAGTTGTCATTATCTATGATCTCTAAAGCAAAAATGGGCGCATCTTTATAAGTTGTTTTCACCGTGAATAAAGGTGCTCTTTCTGTTAGCTGAATAAAATGCTGATTAGTCATGCTCATCTGTTGTTGGCTAAAATAATTTGTATTTGGGTCAATGGGAATAGGGCATGCGTACAGTCGTTCTTTTTGTACGTTTTTTTCATGCAAGTATATATTCGCAAATGCTTGTGCTTCTTCAGCCGTTTTAAACACAGTCAAAATATCAGTCCTTGGAAACAAACCATCTAATTTTTTTGAATCACTTTCAGTAACAGAAGCTAAATCAGAAATCGCTTGTTCAGAAACACAATAGACAGTACGTAACATGGGAGATCCTCCTATATTTTATGTAGGTGTGGTTTGGTTTTTAATAATAGAAAAAGAGATATAGGTTTTTGATTAAATTAAATAGTGAGCTGCTGTTCTTGATGTAATTGATAACCTTCTCGCATGATCCAAGAATTCAAAATAATGAGTAGTGCTAATACCACAACGCTTAAATTAATCGATGAAGAAAAATTAAGATAAATAGTTTGTGATTTGGTTAATACCAAGTTAATTAACACAACATAGATACTTTCGACGATAACATTAGCTAATAAGGTAAGACCAATATTACGAATGTAATAAATAGTATTAAGCGTAAAAATTTGTCCGTGTTCATAACAGCTAAACAGTTTCATTAAACAATATAATAGGTACATCATCACTAATGTCGGCAATAAGCTTACTAAAAAACCTAAGAGTCGTGTAGAAAGCGAAATAGGTGTTCCTATTTGTATGTTTTGTGGATAAGCGGTAAAGCCCATGCCCCAATCGCTGGTGCCGAATTGAATCTGCGGGCCGATGATCCAGCTTAAGAGTAAGAAAATAGGTAGTAAAATAAAGCCTAATTGAAAAAGTATGCGAAAACCGCAGCTAATCCGTTGAATTTTATTCATGGTTATTAAAAGTCCTCTTCATTAATCTTAGAGTGAAAAAGCCAAGAATAAGATGACAATTATCGAATGTCAATCATTTCTTATTAAGATGGGTTATTTTTTTGTTGGGGTATAGGCTTGCTTGCGATAGTGGGTTCGGGAGATAGATAACGACTGTTGTTGTCTCCGGGATGGCTTTGTTGCATGGAAAACACCCTCTCCCGCCCTTCGGGCACCCTCCCCCACAAGTGGGGGAGGGGATAAAATCCGAATTCATTGTATTATCGAAAGAAAAAACTTTGACCCATCTATTATCCCCTCCCCCGTTTACGGGAAGGCGCCGTCCCGCACTTGTTGCGGGAGTGCCCGAAGGGCGGGAGAGGGTGTTTTTCATGCAACAAAGCTATCAAGAATGACAACAAATATCTTGGTTATTTATATGGGGTACTTAAAAATAAAGAGGTCGATTGCTTTATTTCTCAAAAGTCAAATATACTAAAAAGATTGCCATATCTATAATTATGTATTTAATTTTTAATATTTAAGGATACCACCATGAAAAATGGATTTTTTCTTGTTTTGCTCACTACTATATTATTATTTAATACCACTCCCTTTGCTGCTGCAAAGTTTTATGCATGCAATAGCAAATATGCATTATGCACAACCGCACCATGTACACCCATGACCGGAAAAAAAGATGAAGTGTTATGCGCATGTGATGTAAAAACCGGTTATTCGGCAGCTACACAAAATTGTCAGCCAGTTAAACAAACGCAGGCAGGTGAATTGGTTTATTCGCGTTATTATCCAGTCAAAAGTTACGTTACTTGTACGAATAATCGTCCATGGGCATGGTGTTTAGATAAACCTTGTATCATCGATAAGAAAAACCCAAGCAAAGCTGTTTGTGCCTGTTCCGTTGTCAGCGATCTTGGCCCTTATGTGATTGTCACAGATAAAAATACCGCAACAACGTGCACCACCGGCATTATTTCTTCGGCAACGATAGAGCAGATTACCGATATTACGGATTTTTTGAAAACCCAGCCGCAACCTAAGCCATTTCCGATTAATAGGGTTGCATACAATTAAAAACAATTATTTTTTATTGTAACTACTAATTAGATTTGCATAAGGCACAAAATGTTTAATCAATAGATTAGACAAACCTTCGCCGTTTTTGCGCCAATCGCGATGTAATTCAGAAGCAATCGCAAACCAATTAGTGACAATAGCGCCGGCATGTACTAAGCGCATCAGCGCTGCATCACGTACCGATTGGCTAGTCGTACCGGAAGCATCAACACAGACATAAACATCATAACCTGCATCGAGGGCAGCTAAGGTTGGAAAAGCAACGCAGACATCGGTGACAATCCCGGCAATAATTAATTTTTTGCGGCCGGTCGCTTCAACTGCTTTAACAAAATCTTCATTGTCCCAAGCATTAATTTGTCCTGGTCTGGCGATGAACGGTGCATTTGGATGCGTGGCTTTTAATTCTGGTAAGATCGGGCCATTAGGGCCTTGTTCAAAACTGGTGGTCAAGATAGTTGGCAAGTTATATAGTTTGGCGATATCAGCTAAAGCCAAGACATTATTTTTAAATTCATCAGGACTGTAGTCTTTTACTAATTGCATTAAACCTGTTTGGTGATCCACCATCAATAAAGCAGCATTATCAGGGGAGAGTCGGTTATTGCCAGCTTGTGCAGATGCGCTAGTATGGTCCTTCATGGCATTTCTCCTTTGTTGGGTTCATTTAGGCATTATACCATAAATGGGGTGGGTCATTCTTGCTTCTAGAATACCCCTCACCCGCCGCCGAGAGTTTACCCCGCACTTGTTGCGGGGGCGTCGGCCTCTCCCACAAGGGGAGAGGCAAAAGCTCTCTAGGCGTATTTATTCAACAACGTCCCCACAAGGGGAGAGGCAAAAGTTTTAGTGTTTACTTATGCAATAAAGCGCTCAAGAGAAGGGAGATTCTTTTTTATATTCAAATAAACGAGAAATTGCCTCTCCCCTTGTGGGAGAGGCCGACGCCGCTAGGCGGCGGGTGAGGGGTGTTTCTTTAAATTTCATAAAAACCTTCCCGTGCAGCAACCGGAAGCGTATGTCAGTCATGTTGATCAATTATTTGATGGTGATGCGAATATTAAAACAGAAGAAACGCGTAAGTTTTTGCAAGCCTATATGGATGCTTATGCGAAATGGGTGGAGAAAATAGTGAGATAAAAATTGGCAGCTCCCTTGGTATTGGTTTGTGCAGCACTGCATGAAATAATGACAATATTATTCATTTTGCAATGATTGCTGGTTATGCTAGAATAGAGCAAAAATAATCACTACAAATCTTATACACTAAATACCCAACTTTAATTCAAAGCTTATTTAACTCTTAAGCATAAATGAGGAATCACTATGCTCTCTCAATTCGCCATGCCCGCCAAAGCACCATTACTACAACATATTAAAGATAAAAAAAGCGAAGCTACTATACGAGCGGCATTAAATGACTATATTGCAGAAAGTGGGGATATTAATGCAGTTTGTAATGATAATGACGAAACAATTTTATCATTCGCCTGTCGCGAAAATTACCTAGAGATTATAAAAATTTTATTAGATCAGCAAGCGGATTTGCTCAAAGTTGATAAGGGAAGCCATAGTTGTTTAATGCGCGTGATGTCAGCCGAAGCCTGTCAGCTAATTATTACAGCCGCTGCACAAAAAAATTGTCTACAACAACTATTCAATTTGCGCAACGCAGATGCGGCTGGTCCAATGTCTGCGATGGATATGGCTTGTATGAATGGCAAGCCAGACGTGCTTAATCTTTTATTAGAGTATGCTGTCTTTGATGATATTAAACGGATGGTTGATAGTAATA
>DATAXC010000284.1:0-5729 GCA_036266895.1 Gammaproteobacteria bacterium | reverse complement strand
AATTTAGGTATTTTTATTTTGCATCTTATTTTCACAGCCAGCTTTATTGTCATCCCGATTAGTTTCATGAATTTCACCGCTCTCCCTGCTGATCGTCAATGGATACTCTATTTGCCTGCTTTATTGCTAGCCGCCGTGATTACTTTATGGTGTGTTAGCAGAGCGGAACGTACACAACAAGTTCAATTTTATTTTTTGTCTAGTATTTTCATGTTAATCATCGGCAATCTGATTCTTTGGACTTTAGCAAATGATTTGACTTTTGCTGGACTTGGTTTATGCTGCTTTTTCATCGGCTTTTCTTTGCTAGAAGCCTTCCTACCCTCGCTAGTTTCTCAATTAGCACCCCCAACTGCAAAAGGAACTGCGCTCGGCCTCTATTCATGCACTCAATTTTTAGGTATCTTTACAGGCGGTATCTTAGGTGGATGGTTGTATGGCCAGTTTAACTTTGCCGGCGTATACCTACTTTGCATCATCCTTGCCTTCTGCTGGCTTGCTTTTGCTTTCTTTACGGCACCTTTTACTAGTACTTTTAATAGCAATAGTGCAGCACAACGTTGAAACCAACCTCTACTAACCGATTTTTTATGTAACATTATTGTAATATAGGAGAAATATTATGGCACGCGGTGTAAATAAAGTGATTTTAATTGGCAATTTAGGACGTGATCCGGAAGTACGCTATACCCCTAGCGGCGTAGCTGTCGCAACTTTAGCATTAGCTACTAGTGAAGTATGGAAAGATAAACAAACCGGTGAAAATCAAGAACGTACAGAATGGCACCGCGTTGTGCTATATCAACGGCTTGCAGAAATTGCTGGTGAGTATTTACGCAAGGGCTCAAAAATTTATATTGAAGGCCGCTTACGTACTAACAAATGGCAAGATAAAACCGGGCAAGATCGTTACACCACGGAAATTATGGGTGACTCATTACAAATGTTAGACAGTAAAGGTAGTCAAGGCGGTATGGGTGCTGGTGATATGCCATCGTCGTATGAACGACCATCAGCGGCAACCTCGGCACAAGCTGCTGCACCTGAAAGTGCGCCTGCGTTAGATAACTTCAATAACGATGATATTCCGTTTTGATTTCCACCATTTGATAACTAAACAAACAAAAATATTGGGCACCCACAAGAGGTGCCCCTACAATGGGGGTTTTATTTTTTGGTTATTATAGCCAAATAAAATACTAAAAATCCTTACTAGCCTATTGCGAAATCTGTCAAACATGATTAAATATGAACATTATTTAAAATAATTTAGCTGTTCAGCAAAAGGGACTCCGCATGACTAGTGCATTATTATTGCTTGAAATTCAAAATGACTATTTCCCAAACGGCAGAGTGCCGCTAGAAAAAAGCCTCGAAGCCGCTAGCAAAGCGCAAAGTGTGTTACAAGCTTACCGAAACAATAAATTACCCATCATCCATGTTCAGCATATTTCCACCCATCCCAATGCGAGCTATCTATTGCCTTGCACCAAAGGGGCCGAGTCTCACAGCCAAGTTTTACCGCTTAAACATGAAACTATCATTAAAAAGCATTATCCAAATGCCTTTAAAGATACTGCTTTATTGAACCATTTAATTAAAAATCAAATTAGTCACCTGATTATTAGCGGCATGATGACCCAAGACACCGTAGACGCAACTGTACGTGCGGCTTATGACTTAGGTTTTACTTGTACTGTGTTACATGACGCTTGTGCAGCACGCCAACTCGTATTTAATCAAGTGGTTATCCCGACGCAAAGCGTTCATAATGCATTTCTTGCTGCCTTACATCCTGCTTATGCCACAGTCATGAGCACAGAAGATTTTCTACAAAAAGTCGGAACTAGATCGCCTGCGGCTGCTTAGTCATGGAAATCAACTGGCAAGCACGTTACCTCCCGCCTGACCCTATCGTTTGGCAAGGACGTCCTGATGTGCCGATTGATTCCTGTTTTTATCAGCATGTAAAGTTAATTAACTTATTAGAAGAAATGCCGCCGAAACCCAACTCGTTGGCTTTTGCTATTATCGGCTTCAAATGTGATGAAGGTACACAGCGAGATTTAGGTCGTCCCGGAGCCGCAGAAGGGCCGCGCGCTATTCGGCAACGGCTGGCACGGCTACCGATTCAAGATCCACGTATTATTTGTTACGATGCTGGCAATATTGTTTGCACTGATCACGATTTAGAAGCCAGCCAGCAAGCCTTAGGTGAGATAGTCGCGTTATTATTGCGACAAAATATCCGCACGATCATTATTGGCGGTGGCCACGAAGCAGCTTGGGGACATTATCAAGGCATCGCCAAAGCTTATCCCCCAGAAAAGCGTTTAGGCATTATTAACTTTGACGCACATTTTGACTTAAGTCCGATGCATCCTAGCCATCGCGCCAGTGCAACAACCTCATTTTACCAAGTCGCGGAAGCACACCAACAAGAAGGCCGGCATTTTGATTATAATTGCATCGGTATCCAACACGCCGGAAACGTGCGGCAATCTTTTGATTTTGCTAAACAATATAAAACTAAAATGATTTTAGCTGATGAAATTCATCAAGGTTTGCGTGAAAAATGCTTTGATTTTATTGATCGGGTCATCGATGAAAATGACATCATTTATCTCAGTCTATCGCTAGATGTTTTTTCACCGGCTTTTGCGCCTGGTGTAAATATTACTCAATCCTTAGGGTTGCATCCGTGGCATGTGATTCCATTGCTACGCCAAGCCGCTGCTGCGGGTAAAGTCGTCAGCTATGATATTGTTGAACATGTACCGCGCTATGACATTGACCACCGCACAGCCAAGCTCGCTGCGACCTTTATCTACGAAATCATCCATCATCATGCTTTTTACCGCGACATCAGCAATTGATTGTTGCATAATCTGTCAAACGTGCTTAAATATGAGCCTTGTTAGTTTTTAGCAAAAGGAAATGCCGATGAATACTGCCTTATTACTACTTGAAATTCAAAACGATTACTTCGCCAATGGCAAAATGCCTTTAGAAAAAAGCCTGGAAGTCAGCAATAAAGCACAGAGTGTGTTACATGCTTATCGCGAAAAAAAACTTGCTGTTATTCATGTACAACATATTTCTACCCATCCGGACGCAAGTTACTTGCTACCCTGCACTAAAGGCGCAGAATTTCATAGCCATGTATTGCCAAATAAACATGAAACAATCATCAAGAAACATTATCCAAATGCTTTTAAAGACACTTCTTTATTAAAACATTTGATTAAAAGCAAAATCAACCATCTGATTATTTGCGGCATGATGATGCAAAATACCGTGGAAGCTACCGTACGTGCGGCTTATGACCTGGGTTTCACCTGTACCGTGTTACATGATGCTTGTGCAGCACGTCAACTGGTATTTAATCAAGTGGTTATACCGACACAAAGTGTGCACTATGCCTTTCTTGCAGCTTTGCATCCAGCTTATGCCACGGTTATGAGCACAGATGATTTCTTACAAAAAATAAAAAATAAAGCGCCTGCAAATACAGATGCAGATGCCGTTTCTTAATTAGAGAGGATCGCGTGGCACAGTTTCAAACCTTATTATTACAATGGTTTGATCAACATGGACGTAAACATCTGCCTTGGCAATTAAACAAGACACCCTACCGAGTTTGGGTGTCTGAAATGATGTTACAACAAACGCAAGTCAATACTGTCATTCCCTATTTTGAACGCTTCATGCACCAATTTCCTCAGGTAAGCAACTTAGCAGACGCTACAGAAGATGCCGTCTTACATATTTGGGCCGGATTAGGTTATTACAGCCGAGCACGGCATTTGCATCAAGCGGCAAAAATGGTCATGGCGCAATTTCAAGGCAAGTTACCAGATCATTTAGCCGCATTACAAAGCTTGCCGGGTATTGGCCCATCTACCGCTGGTGCGATTCTGGCGTTGGCATTCAATCAACGTGCTACCATTTTAGATGGTAATGTAAAACGCGTACTAGCCCGCTTTCATGCGATTACCACACCGATTAATGAAAAAGCCACAGAGAACCAATTGTGGGCATTAGCTGAAAAATATACCCCCACTAAACGCATTGCTGATTACACGCAAGCGATTATGGATTTAGGCGCAACTTGCTGTTCGCGTAAACAGCCGCAATGTTCGGTCTGTCCATTCACTAAACATTGTGCCGGACACCGGCAAGGCATTGCTGAGCAACTGCCCTATAAAAATGCCGCGCGCCCATTACCGGTACGAAGTGCAACCTTGCTGATTTTAAAAAAAGGGAAAACATTATTACTAGAAAAACGCCCGCAACCAGGTATTTGGGGCGGGTTATGGAGCTTTCCTGAGTTAGTCGGAGAACCAGATAAGAAACAAATTCGGGCTTTTTATCAATGTTATTGTGAAAGTGGAAAAGCGGTAGCGCAACAATTACTTAAACCTTTTCGCCATACGTTTACGCATTATCATTTGGATATTTTTCCTGTGGTAATTGAGATACTTGAGATACTTGAGGTTGATACTAAAAAGCGTGCGAGCAGCCAACAAATTTGGTATAACTTGGCTCGACCGCAAGCGATTGGCTTGCCGAAACCGGTGCAAATGATTATAAAAATGTTGAAAAAATAGGAAAGAGAATGTTCGATAGTCGCCCCCATTTTGCGAGCATAGGCGTTAAGCTAAGGAATGTAAAGTAACCCGTTGAACCGTTTGAACCGTTTGAACTGTCACCCCTGTGCATGTCAGTCATTTCGAGGATAATATGCTACCCCGATGTCATCCCGCAAAATGTCCGCTCAGGAAAATCGAACGAAGCTATTGCTCAAGCACGGACATTTGTGCGGGATCCGGTTTTTACCTAGCAATTAAGAGGACAACACCGGGTCCCGCACAAATACCCGTGATACTACATCACTTCGTTCAAGAAACTTGAACGGGTATTTTGCGGGATGACATCTTATAGTTTAGTTGTCCTCTAGTTGTGCTCGAAATGACTGACATGCACAGGGGCGGCACCTTCCCGCAAGCGGGAGAGGGGGAGTTGGTAGAAAACATCAAAGGAAAAACCCTCTCCCCTAACCCTCTCCCGCAAGCGGGAGAGGGGGAGTTGGTGTAAAAAAATATTATATTGGGGGCATATGCGTCTTATCCATTGTGTAAAATTAAACAAAGAAGCCGAAGGGTTGCCGCAACCACCCTTCCCAGGCGAACTTGGCAAAAAAATTTATGAACAGGTTTCTAAAGAAGCTTGGCAGCTATGGTTAAACCATCAAACCATGCTAATTAATGAGTACCGGTTAAGCACCATAGATCCCAATGCCCGCCGTTTTTTAATGCAAGAAATGGAAAAATTCCTATTTGGCGGCGGCAGTGAAAAACCGGCTGGTTATGTGCCGAAAGAATAGTTGTAAATATTCACGGTCTGACAAAAAATGCCGCCCTCTCCCGCTTGCGGGAGAGGGTTAGGGGAGAGGGTTTTCCCCACTTGTGGGGGCTTTGTTGAATAAATGGGAAAGCGAAGAGTATTGCCTCTCCCCTTGTGGGAGAGGCCGACGCGCAAAGCGCGGCGGGTGAGGGGTGATTTTATGAAAAGCGTATTTTAGTAGGATATAAATTGTGTGTTTTTTGAAAATTAGAACAGATTTTAATATTAGGTTGTTGGAAAAACACCCCTCACCCGCAGCAGAGTTTACCCCTCACCCGCAGCAGAGTTTACCCCGCACTTGTTGCGGGGCAGCGGCCTCTCCC
>DATAXC010000273.1:0-2634 GCA_036266895.1 Gammaproteobacteria bacterium | reverse complement strand
TGTTTAAGTGCGATGATTACTTATTTATTGTATGTATTTATGGCAAGCTACGCAACGCAAGTAGTCGGTTTGCCATTTGTGCAAACCAGTATCGTGGCGACATTAGCGTTATTGGGCACCACTTTGTTAGTACCTATAGGTGGTTATTTATCAGATCGTATCGGCAGAAGACGTTGTTTATTATGGAGTACCAGTGTATTTGTCTTATTGAGTTATCCCTTATTTTTATTGATTTCTCACGGTAACTTTACTTCTTTTGTAATAGCAGAAATTATTTTTGTGTTAATTGGTAGTTGTTTTCAAGGTGCCCTACCCGCTACGGTATTTGAAATGGTGCCTACGCAAGTGCGCTATAGTGTTGTTGCCGTGGGATATAATGTTAGCTATTCGATTTTTGGCGGCACCGCACCTTTAGTGGCAAGTTATTTAGTAACAGTTAGCGGTGACAATGCTGCACCAGGCTGGTATTTGATGGCTGGCGCAGTAGTTGCATTGCTGGCTGCGTGGCGGTTAAGATGAGCCGTTAAAAAAATACAATCTATTGCATATAAATATATGCTTTTCATAAAATCGCCCCTCACCCGCCGCCTGCGGCGTCGGCCTCTCCCACAAGGGGAGAGGCAAAAACGCTAATATTTATATTTATTCAACAACAACTCCACAAGGAAGAGGCAAAAGAAATTATTCTGTACGGTACTGCATTATTAAGTAGTAATTCATTGCCTCCCCCTTGTAGGAGCGTTATTGAATATACGTTAGAGCTTTTGCCTCTCCCCTTGTGGGAGAGGCCGACGCCGAAGGCGGCGGGTGAGGGGTCAGTTAAGATGAATTTTTACAAACCGTCTTTACAAATTGGCTCAGTTGCCAAGCAATATGGCTTTTTATAAACTCTATCACTTCTGGGCCGCGATTTGGGATAGCAACTTGATGGTTATAGATCCATTGATTGTTTATATAACCTGTGCACTCTAAATGAATCGTACCCAATGATTTTGTTATTTTTTTGGAGCGTGTCGTCGATTTCACACAAAATAGCAGACTGTTTTTATCCTTATCATTATCCACAAAATGACAACGCGGCAATTTAACCTCTGCTGCAAACTGTCCGTTTGTCACATCATCAAAAATATTCACTGTATCAGAAAATGCCGACATCGTTTCATTGCATATTTCAAACGCATTTTTGCCATTACGGGAAATAGTATAAGGCGCGAGCAATTGCTCGAGTGATTGAATTAATTTTTTAATATTTTTTTTAGCGGGCGCAGTGATTTTAATTTCCAGATATGGATAATGCCAACGATAAGCTGTTTCAACGCCAGACGGATTAGCTAATGCATCTACTTCCATGGCAATCGCCCCTTCAGATAACCCTAAGGTCAACCAACGATACTTTTTTTTCTTAGTAAAAAATTTTAATTTTTTTAAAGTCGCAATCACATGTTTGTCGAATAACGGGCAGCATTCTTTCGGTGGGCCAGGTAACATAAAAATATGTTTGTTTTGCCACTTGATATGACAACCAAACGCCGTACCCTGTGTATTTGGATAAAGAATGGCGCCGACTGGAAATAATGTTTGCTGACGGTTTGATGTTACGACAGGTAAATCCAATTGTTTCAGGCGATTAACAATGTGCGCCCAAGCTTTTTTATTCGGCAGCAGCGGTTGTTTAATCACTTTAGCGATAGCAAAACGAGTAGTGTCATCAGAAGTGGGACCGAGGCCGCCAGTGACAATAACCGCATCACTATTTTTTAATAAATAGCGCAAAGCGGAAGAAATATCAGATTGTCGATCAGATGCTTGGATATGTTGATAAATAGTAGCGCCCCGTTCATTTAAAGATTGGGCAAAATAGCGGCAATTACTGTCTTGAACATCTCCGAGAATCAACTCACTGCCGGTTGCTAAAAATGAAATCTTTTTATCATTATCCATGTTTTGCTAGCCTGTTGTTTTAGTCTTTAGTATATTCCAAAATATCACCAGGTTGACAAGCTAAATATTGGCAGATGGCATTCAAAGTTGCAATACGAATCGCTTTGGCTTTGCCAGTTTTCAAGATAGATAAATTTTGTTCGGTGATACCAATCGCTTCCGCAAGTTCCTTGGAGCGAATTTTACGTTTTGCTAACATAACATCTAAGTTGATGATAATAGCCATTAGAGAGTCACCTTGATTTTAAATTTTAGAATTTAGATTTTAAATTACTAATTTTTGTTCTTCCTGTAATTTACACCCTTCTGCCATAATCCAAGAAATCAAGATCACTAATAATGCTACTAATAGAATACCTAAGTTAACTTGGTCAAAGGTGACGCTAGCAAAACGATGGCCAGGCGGATTATGCCAGGTTAGCACAAGACCCATTAAGCCCTGATAAATAGGATGTACGATTTGTCCTATGAGTAAAGCATAGCCGATATTCTTAATATAACGAACATTATTCAGAGAAAAAATTTCACCTTTTGCATAAAGACTAAATAATTTAATGAGCATAGATAGAATGAATAATGCGATCGCCATCGGTATTATCGTAACCAGAAAACCAAGAAATTTTTCTGACGGACTGAGTGCGTGTAACAGTGCATTTTGATACGATCGTGGGATAATACTGCCATTAACGACGC
>DATAXC010000262.1:0-12003 GCA_036266895.1 Gammaproteobacteria bacterium | reverse complement strand
AGATAGAAAGAATTAAATTAGAAGATCGGTTCCCTCCCCCGCAAGGGGGGAGGGGACAGGTTTTCTAGTAATTAAAATGTTTCTTTCTTTTGAGAGATAGAAAGAATTAAATTAGAAGATCGGTTCCCTCCCCCGCAAGAGGGGAGGGGATAGGTTTTCTAGTAATTAAAATGTTTCTTTCTTTTGAGAGATAGAAAGAATTAAATTAGAAGATCGGTTCCCTCCCCCCTTGCGGGGGAGGGCTAGGGTGGGGGGGTAACATTACATCCTAGATGACAAATATATCAAGGAGCAATCATGATCGTAGTCAGAAGCCCATTACGTATTTCCCTAGGCGGTGGTGGAACCGATTTGCCTTCGTATTATCGCGACCACAGCGGATTTTTAATTGCTGCCGCTATCGATAAATATGTCTATATCACCTTACACCAAACATTTATCAACGAATTAATTATTAAATATTCGAAATTAGAACGTGTCAGTGCCATTCACGAAGTAGAACATCCGATCATTCGCGAAGCATTAACCCACGTTGGTATTCATGCGCCGCATTTAGAAATCACCAGTATGGCTGATATTCCTGCGGGTACCGGCTTAGGTTCTTCTGGTAGTTTTACCACCGCTTTATTAAAAGCATTGCACACCTTAAAAAAGAATTTAATCCATCCGCGCGAACTAGCTGAAGAAGCCTGTCACATTGAATTAGAATTATTAAAAGAACCAATCGGCAAACAAGACCAATATATTGCAGCTTATGGCGGCATCACTTGCTTCCGTTTTTTACCGAATGATCAAGTCGAAGCGTGGCCACTGAAAATTGATCAAGAAACCTTATATAATTTAGAAGATAATTTGTTATTATTTTTTACTGGCTATTCACGCTCTGCTTCACATATTTTGAAAGAACAAGATGATAAAAGTAAGCAAAAAAATAATGATATGATTGCTAATTTACATTTCATTAAAGACTTAGGCATGAAAAGTAAAGATGCATTAGAAACAGGTAATTTAGAAGAATTTGCTAACCTCATGAATGTGCACTGGGAACATAAAAAACAGCGTTCAGCAAATATGAGTAACGATAAAATTGATGAATGGTATCAATTAGCCCGAAAAAATGGCGCGTTAGGCGGCAAAATGATTGGTGCAGGCGGCGGCGGCTTCCTGATGTTTTACACGCAAGATAAAGCCAAACTACGACACGTGATGCGGCAACAAGGTTTACAAGAAGTGCGCTTTCGTTTCGATTTTGAAGGCACGCAAGTGGTTGCCCGCTCATGATATCCGCAGTCATTTTAGCCGGCGGTTTAGCGACACGCTTGCGGCCGTTGACCGAAACCATACCAAAATCATTAATCATCATTAATGATGAACCATTTATCGATCACCAGTTGCGGTTGTTGCAACAACAAGGCCTACGTAAAATTGTATTATGTGTGGGTCGTTTAGGTGAATTGATTGAACAACATGTCGGTAATGGCGCACGTTATGGTTTGCAAGTGCAATATTCGTGGGATGATGAATCAGCACAAACACGTTTACTTGGCACCGCTGGCGCAGTGAAAAAAGCTTTACCGTTATTAGGCGATCAGTTTTTTGTGCTTTACGGCGATTCTTATTTGAATTGCGATTATGCTGCGGTGGCAGCAGCGTTTCATGCAAGCCAACAAACCGGTTTAATGACGGTGTTCCATAATAACGGCCAATGGGATAGTAGTAATATAGCATTCCAAGCTGGCAAGATTATTGCTTACGATAAAATTAATCGTACACCCAGTATGCAATATATTGATTATGGTTTAGGGGTCTTTGCGAGCGCTGCATTTGACTCGGTTCCTGCGCATACTTTTTATGATTTAGCTATGGTCTATCAAACTTTATTGCAACAGCGACAACTTGCAGCTTACGAAGTCACACAACGTTTTTATGAAATCGGATCGTTTACAGGCATCCAAGAACTCGAGTATTATTTGGCACAATAAAAAGGAACAACATCATGCAATTCATCGATCAATTTCTATCCGAAGCCACATCTATCATCCAACAGCTCGATAAAAAACAAATTGAGCACACCGTAGACCTCCTAGCCGCCACGCGCCAAAACGAAGGCCGCTTATTTATCCTCGGCGTAGGCGGCAGTGCAGCGAATGCTTCTCACGCGGTCAATGATTTTCGTAAAATTGTTGGGATTGAAGCCTATGCGCCTACCGATAATGTCTCCGAATTAACCGCACGCACCAATGACGAAGGGTGGGCAACGATTTTTGCTAAATGGTTAGCTGTCAGCCGCTTGAAAGCCAAAGATACGCTATTAATCCTATCGGTGGGCGGTGGGAATGTTGAAAAAAATGTCAGTCCCAATTTGGTTGCGGCTTTGCAATATGCAAAAGAAATCGGTGCAAAAATATTAGGCATTGTCGGCCGTGATGGCGGTTATACCGCACAAGTTGCCGATGCTTGTGTGATCATCCCGACACCAAATCCGGTGAATACCACGCCGCACGCAGAAGCCTTTCAAGCCGTGGTTTGGCATTTGTTAGTGTCGCACCCGAAGTTAAAAGTGGCTGAGACGAAGTGGGAGTCGGTAAGATGAGTTTAACAATAACGCATAAATATAATAAAGGTTCAACGTTTGATAGTTTTCTTGAAGAAGAGGGATTGTTAAAGGATACTAAAAAAGTAGCTATTAAGAGGATTATTGCGTACAAAAGGCATAAAAGAGATATAGGTGCTGATTCCTCTCCCTCCCCCGTTGTTTACGGGGGAGGGTGCCCGAAGGGCGGGAGAGGGTAATCGTTATGCCCCAAAAAGCCATATTCTTAGACCGAGACGGCGTTCTCAACGACACCATCATTAAACAAGGCAAACCGTATCCACCCGCATCTCTCGCCGAGTTAACTATCGCTGCGGATGTTTTACCTGCGTTACAATTACTCAAAAGTCACAACTGCTTACTTATTGGTGCGACCAATCAACCCGATGTGCCGCGCGGTATCACTTTACGCAGCACCGTAGAAAGTATTAATCAACATTTGTTGACTATTTTACCACTCGATACCATCCGTGTTTGTTACCATGATGACCAAGATGCTTGTGCTTGTCGTAAACCAGCACCAGGACTATTATTGCAAGCAGCAACCGATTATCATATTGATCTCTCGCAAAGTGTCATGATTGGCGATCGCTGGAAAGATATCGTTGCCGGCCAGCAAGCGGGTTGTAAAACGGTCTGGATTAATCGCCATTATGCAGAACCAGCACCTAAGACACCAGATGCGGAAGTGACATCACTATTAGCCGCAGCAGAATGGATAGTGGCTAATGGTTAAGAGGAATCGATAGAAGATCGGTCCCCTCCCCCCTTGCGGGGGGGAGGGTAAGTTGTTTTCATGCACTTAAAACTACAGGAGTACACAATGAGCATAGTAACCCAATTAAAAACCAAATTATTTGCCGATGGCGCCGATAAAAAAGGCATGTTAGACATGTATCAACATCCCTACATCAAAGGCTTCACCACCAATCCCACCTTGATGCGCAAAGCGGGCATTACCGATTACCAAGCGTTCGCGCTCGATATACTGCAAGCGATTCCCGATCGCTCCATCTCTTTTGAAGTATTTGTCGACGACCTCGACGAAATGGTAGAACAAGCCAATCTGATCGCCGCTTGGGGTGAAAATGTGATGGTGAAAATTCCCGTTACCAATACCCAAGGTGAATTCACCGGCCGAATCATCAAACAATTATCCGCCGCGGGCATTCCTCTGAATATCACAGCAATCTTGACCTTAGAACAAGTCCGTGCCATAGCCGCCTGCCTATCAGAAAAAACCGCAGCAATTGTTTCCGTATTTGCTGGCCGCATCGCAGATACCGGTGTTGATCCTATCCCGCTCATGCAAGATGCCCTGAAGATTTTGCAGCCATTACCAAAAGCAGAATTATTATGGGCCAGCCCGCGCGAATTATTGAATGTAGTACAAGCCAATGAGATCGGCTGTCATATTATTACGGCGACCAATGATATTTTAAATAAATTACATTTACTCGGTAAAGATTTAGCTGATTACTCCCTCGATACCGTGAAAATGTTTTATAAAGATGCACAAGCTGCCGGGTATCAAATTATGCCATTAGAAGAAGCTGTTTAATGAACAGTGAAAGTGTTGCACAACAACAACAGCAACAGCTACCGAAAATTTCTGTGGTAATACCGGTATGGAATGGGGCAGCTACGCTAGAGAAAGCGCTAACCAGCATCCTTGAACAACAGTATGCGAATGCAGAACTAATTATCTTGGATGCCGGCTCCACAGATGGTACGTTGGATATTATTAAACGTTATCAAGCGCATATTGCCTATTGGCATAGCCAACGAGATGGCAGTGCCTATGCGGCAATTAACATTGGCATTGAAAAAGCAACCGGTGTTTTAATCGCACAGCTCATGGCAGATGATTGGTTTGAACCGGCTGCATTTCATGCGGTTGCAAAAACATTTCAAGCAAATCCATCGGTTGACATAGTGAGTTGTGGCGGCCGCATTGTCACTAAAATATCACATTCCCATGGCGAAACAATCAAAGCATTGCAAACCTATACCACCGCTGAAGCGCTCCACTTAACTGTTTACAATGTGTGTTATGGTGTCCCTGCAATGAGTTCGCGTTTTATTGCCAAAGCATTTTTTAATAAAATAGGTGTGATTACCCCATTTGATGCGACTGGTAAACATTTATTTAGTGGCGATCGTGAATTTTTGTTGAGAGCCATTATGCATGGTTGTAAACAAGCCGTTACCACGCATTTAAGTCATACTTATGTAGCACATCCAGGTTCCGCAACTTTTGGTAATAACCGTGCGAATCAAATTAAGATTTATCGAGAACATATGATGATAGTCGAGCGTTATTTATCTCATCCGCAGTTATCAACCACAGACCGAGCTATTTTACAGCGATGGTATGCGGATCAGTCGATTCGATTATTTTTATATACGCTAGTTAGCGGCAACCTAAAAGCCGCCTGGTTAGCAGCCCGGGCAGGAATTAGTAAACTAAAGTTTAATTGGTTTATTGTGTTAGTGAACGAAGTAAGCAAGCTTGCTATTAAAAAAATAGCGTAATTTTATTATAAAACACACGGCAGTGGCCAAGTTTCTCCCCTCCTTCCCGCAATAAGTGCGGGGTAAACTCCAACAGGGGAGGGGAGATGGGTCAAGTTTTCTGCATAAGCTGCAAGATAATTAAGGCAGTGGCCAAGTTTCTCCCCTCCCCCACTTGTGGGGGAGGGGTCGGGGGAGAGGGCGCTTTTTGCCAGTCCGTGAACAGTTACATGCTAGGAGTGAACACTTACATATGCTTATTGATCTTGATCTTTCAATCATCGTTCCTGTTTACAAAGAAGCGGAGAATATCGTTCCCTTTTTAAATAGAATTGAACCCGTCATACAACAACTTAATCTTACCTATGAAATTTTATTTTGCCTTGATCCTTCTCCTGATCACACCGAACAAGTGATTTATCAACAAATAGAACGCAATCCGCATATCAAACTCATTGTATTTTCACGGCGTTTTGGGCAGCCGGCAGCCACTATGGCCGGGTTATTTCATTGTAAAGGACAAGCAGCTGTTGTCATTGATGTTGATTTACAAGATCCACCGGAACTAATTCCTGCTTTATATCAACAAATTCAAGCAGGCTATGAAGTTGTCTATGCTAAGCGACGCTCTAGGAAAGGAGAAACTATTTTTAAAAAATTGATTTCAACCTTAGGCTATCGTCTGATTAATCATTGTAGCGACATTGATATTCCACGTAATACCGGTGATTTTCGTATCATGACGCGCCGTGTTGTTGATGAATTAAAACAATTAAATGAATCGCACGGATTTTTACGTGGATTAGTTGCTTATGTTGGCTTTAAACAAACGTTTGTAGAATATGATAGAGATCAACGGTTTTCAGGTAAAGGCAATTATAATCGATTTACTGGCTCCATCAAGATTGGTTTAAATGGCCTGATTAGCTTTAGTAGCCGCCCATTACAAGTCATGTCTTTTTTAGGCGCGTGTATTGCTGGATTTAGTTTCTTGCTAGGCGGATGGTATGTTTTGCAAAAATTAATCGGCATCAATTTAACCCCTGGGTTATCAACAACGATACTCGTCGTCACTTTTTTTTCTGGTGTGCAATTACTCTGCTTAGGGCTGATAGGTGAATATATTGGCAGGATTTACGATGAAGTGAAAAAACGTCCTATGTTCATCGTAGACAAAATTTTGGAAAAAAATAAATGATTAAAATTAATCAGCGTTCTTATCTCTGTTGGATAGGCTTTTTTATTTTAATCGTAATGGAATATGCGATATTCAATAATTACCTATTGCGAGAAATCATTCCTTATTACCCAAAATCCTACGACCAAACCGTTTATTTATTTGAAAGCTATAAACTATATGAACATATGTTAGAAAAAGGACGATATTTTAAATATATAGCTGAATTACCTTTACTTCCTCAAACATTATTATTTCATGCCCAAGGGGCGATATTTTTTCTTTTTTTTGGCGCTTCACGATGGAGCGCTTTAATGATCAACTTTATTTACTTTGCTTTACTGCAATGGTTTTCTCTCGCCAGCATTAAAAAAATCACCGGTAGATACCGTTATGGCTTTATTTTTGTTGGATTGTTACTCACCGCCGAAACAGTCGTGATGGCAAATGATTTTCGTATTGATTTTATTGCCTGTTGTTTATACGGCATATTGTGCTGCGCTATTCTTCGTTCAAATGTATTTTTATCACGCAAATGGACATGGATTAGCTTATTCATTAGCGCTGTCCTTATCATGATGCGTTACATCACCGTTTGTTACGTATTGGGCATAGCGGGCAGCTTATTGGTTTATTATGGGACAGCATGGTTAATAAATAAATATTATGCTACTTCAAATAATGCTTTAAACCAAGAACGACTTAAGAATTTATTTATTTTCATCATAGGCTTATCTTTAGTGATTGTGCCACTTTTATGGGTTAACCGCGATCTTATTTATAACTATTACATAGTTGGCCACCTTACCGGCGAAGAAAAATTCATGCGGCTACAAGCTGCATTACAAGAGGCCCGTACAGCCTACGCATTACTTTTTTATCCCAAAATATTCTTTACTAGGCACTTTTCACTGACCACACTCGCGCAATTTGCAACCATACTTACTCTGTATGCAGCAGCCATTTTATTTTTTATAAAAAAGACAGAGTCTTTCAAAAACACGGCTACGACTTATCGTTATAAGGACATGCTCATTTTTTTGCTGATTGCCACATTAGTTCCGCTATTTGTTTTAAGTATGGATACTTCTAAATCCATTTTAGTCATTAGCATCATTTTGGTACCTTTTCTTTATTTATTGGTTTTTAGTTATATATTTATTTCTGAAAAACTCTGGTCTTTTTCAACCAAAATGGCGCAGGTTTTATTGACTGGTACGGCTGTGTTTTTTTTATTTGTAGGATTATATAATTTTTCAGCTCATCTCAACAAAGAAAGATATCACGCCGAAAAAACCGATAAAGATTTTGTAGCCACGGCCATGATTAATGATATTGGTCATTATGTTACTTTTTTAAAATGGCAAAATGTTTCTGCAGCAGCAGACTATCTAGGTGATTATATCAACGCACCTGTGTCTTCTTTTTATTACGAACAGCATGGCTTTTTATTTGATTTACATAGTTCTCATCTGGGCAATAACGCGATGACACGAGTTTCTAAAGAAACTGCTCTGAACGCTTTAGCTGAGGCAGATATGTTTACCACCAACTTACAGGATTATTCACCTGATAAAATCTATCCTTTCGAGCGTTCTATTCAGCCTTTTCGCTCGCTGTTGCAACAAATTGCCGCCAATCAGATGATTAAATTAGGAGATTATTACATTTTTAATGCGATGCTACGGGTATATGTGCGTCCAGATATACGTATAACCGGTATTATTAACAATTGGATTACTTCTCAAGGGGTTTGGTTAGAAGTCCCTGCTGTTGTCGCTCAACAAATCAAAACAATTCGCTTAACTGGGGAATCTGATTTTACCTGGTTGAAAAATCGCAAACTCACTGTGCAGGCAAGTACGGAAGTGAATGGTCAACCGATAAAGTTGAATGCGCAATTGACTGTGTCAGGTAAGAGCTACCAAATTACCTGTAGGTTACCCGCATGGCAATCTGATAAACCGCTGATTATTTATTTGACATTTAATGATTATTTTGAAGTTAAAGCAAATGCTGTGCATAATAAAGAACAACCGGACAAATTGGTCATGCGAGCACCTGATAAAAAAATATTTCTTAAATGAACACTTGAAAATGTAAAAATCGCATTTTCAAATATAATGGGTATATAATGTAAATCACTGTTTATTAAAGGCCAAAATATCTAAATTTGTTCAATATTTTGCCATTCGATGGGGGTGTTTATCTAACGGTGTCAAGTGTGTTACGAGGCGGAGGTATTATTGCAAAATGAATAGTGAAAGTGCTGCACAACAACAGCAATCGTTGCCGAAAATTTCTGTGGTAATACCGGTATTAAATAGTGTTAATACCATTGAAAAAGCCTTACAAAGCGTTTTAGCGCAAGCCTATGCGCACACCGAAATCATTGTCATCGATGGTGGTTCAACCGATGGTACCGTAGAAATTATTCAACGTTACGCCGGGCAAATTCATTATTGGCATAGCCTTGCTGATGGCAGTTGCGGCAAGGCAATTAACCTGGGCATGCAGCAAGCAACTGGTGTCCTGATTGCACAATTAATGGCAGATGATTGGTTTGAACCTGGTACATTTGCTGTCATTGGTCAAGCGTATTGTGAGCATCCGGAAGCAGAGGTGATTAGTTGCGGTGGCCGAATAGTTGCCACAGGTGAACAACCTGGGCAATATAAAACGCTTGCCGAATATACTACGCCACAACAATTGAAGTTAGATTTACATCATATGTGTTTTGCAATTCCAGCGATGAGCTCACGTTTTTTAACTAAACGTTTGCTTGATAAAATTGGCTTAATGGATCCTTTTGATGCAGAAGGCAGGCATTTATATAGTGCTGACCGAGAATTGTTGATTCGCGCAGTGGTGATGGGTTGCCGCAACGTGGTAGTCGATCATTTAGGCCATAGTTATTTTGCCCATCCAGGATCAGCAACATTTGGAAAAAACTTGAAAAATCAATTGAAGATTTATCAAGAGCATATGGTGATTGCTAAAGATTACCCGCAGCGTTATCAACTTACATTAGAAGATAGCCTTATTTTTAAATATTGGTACAATGATCAATCGGTACGATTGTTTTTTTATAGTCTGTTAGGTGGTAATTTTAAAAAAGCTTTAGACCTGTTTAAACAAGGTATTCAACAATCGCATAGCAGATGGTTAATAACACTCCTAGTGATGCCTTGGACGGTTGCACGTAAGAAGCTTATTGGTGAGTAAAAGGAGAACAGTTTGAACGGAATAGCCATCAAGCAACAACCCGCAATAAAACGTATTTTTATCTTTGATCCTTGTTTTGGTGCACTGACTGGTCATTGGGAAAATTATTGCAAGCGGCTTTATCATGAATTAGTAGAAAGAGGTTTTCAAGTTAAAGTATTTGGGCAAGTACACCCTAATAATAAAATTATCGAAGGGATTAACTTTGAGCCGGTATTCACATATTCTCCATATGTTTTTATGCCTAATATGCATGCATTTAATCAGCAAGCCAGCTTGTTTTTAAATAATTTTAATGCAATTAACACTGCTGAATTTCAAGATGGTGATATTTTTATTTTTCACTCTATTTTCCCACAAACATTTTCTGCTATTTTGGAGTGGACGAAAGAATTGTCGCTGCAAAAGAAAATCATTACTGCGCTGTTTTTTCAATTCCCGCCAGCGAATGCAAAAAAACATGAAAATGTAGTTAGTAAGTTATTTTGTTGGTTGCAAAAAAAATTGTCTCATAATCAACATTATCACAGCAACATGGTTTGGGTGGAAAATAATAATGTACGGTTTTATCAGCAATCTTCAATTGAAGTGAGTCGACTTGTTGATGCAGGTAGTCATATTTTATTAGCGAGTACTGATGTATTATCACAAAACTTCTCAGCATTATTTCGAAAAAAAGTACATTATTTACCTATGCCAGGAGAGAAGTTACCTAACCCACCTATTATTAACATGGTGGATATAAGTAAAAAGAATGCTTTGTCTCCGATCGATCACAATTTTTTTCCATCGATAAAAATTGGTTACTTTGGTCATTCAGCTTTAGAAAAAGGCGGTCAGTTTTTGCGTTATATTGTGGAACGGACTTTGATTCTGTATCCAAATGCCGAGTTTGTTTTACATATTAACCCCAATCCCGATACGGAAATCCATTTAGAACGATTTAAAATCCATAAACTTCCAAATGTGAGTTGTCATTTTGGACATTTAGAACAGACAACTATTATGTCTCTAATGGCGCAAGTGGATATTTTGTTGATGCCTTATTCACCGCATAAATATGCGACCACTCCTTCCGCCGTATTTACTGAAGGGATGCCATTGCAAAAGATTTTTGTGTTACCTAAAGGAACCTGGATGTCAGAAGAAGCGAAGAAATATAATGCAGGTTACACGACGTTTAGTGCTTATCATCAAGACAGTATCTTGCGTGCGCTCATGTCTGCTATTATTCATTTTAAAACCCTAAAGCAGAAAAGCATAATGGCAGGTATTAAATTCTATCAAGAAAATAATATGACAAACTATATAGATGTATTAATGGATGTATTATGACAACATTAAAAAAAATCGCATGCTTAATTAATCAAGATGAAAATTTAACCTTCGAACTAGAAGACCTGGCTGAGGGACTTCTGGCACTAGGAATAGAGACGAAAATCTGTGAAGATAATGATAGTATCCTATCTTATCAACCTGATTGCGTATTGATTACCTCGCCGCAAGATGCTAAGTTAACCCCATTTCCCACTTATGGTATTTTAAATCAACCACGTGATTTTTACTTAGAAACGCCAAGATTTTTAAGAAATATTTTGACTTATGATGGATATTTTACTTTTTCACCACGCTTAAAACAAATGATAGGTGATGTATTGTTTGGTGCTAGAAAATTAGGTAGCAGCATTGGACAGCTGGATCTTTTTTCATTGGCAACAGAATTTGAGACGCCGTTAATAGATAAAACTTCGTTAGTTGTTATTTTCGAACCGAATTTTGTCAAGTCTCATTTTAAGAAAGCCATTTATCGTTTATTTGAAAGATTTTCTAATTTATCCGTTGTTACTTTATCTGCACCTGTTATTGACAGATATCAAGAAAGATTTTTGTTTATTAAAAATAATCTTGAGTTAAAAAATATATTAGGTAAAAGTGATATTACTATTTGCTTGAATAGTGGTGATAACCAAGAGGAAGTGATTAATCCTAGTGTTATTAAGCTGATTGCTGCCTCTACCATCGTGATAACGCATCATACCAATATCTTGGCTTCCTATTTTGGAGAGAATCTTTATTTTATACCACAAGATACCTATTTAGATTTTTTACCCGATGTGATTAACTCGCATTTACAGAGTATCCAAAAAAATCCAGAAGAAGCCATTAAAAAATCACGACAAGCCCATCAGATATTTTTACAATCATTTGCCTTTGATAATTTGCTAACTCAATTCAATCAACATCATGAAAAAACGTTAATTGCTAAAGGCTATGTGCCGCATCCTCATCCGGAAGTTGAACAAGCATTGCCCTCAGTTTCTTATATTATTCGTACCGGCGGCAAACACCGGCCTTTTTTAGAAAGGACTTTAGATTGTTTAGAGGCGCAACAATATCCTGATATGCGCGTCATTTTCGTTACCCATGCCCCTGTTCCTTATATGGATGAAATTATTAAAAAATACAGATCAATACAATTTAAAGTAATTGAAAG
>DATAXC010000233.1:0-3534 GCA_036266895.1 Gammaproteobacteria bacterium | reverse complement strand
CAATGCGGTGACTTGGTAATAACGGGATGAAGGGCTTCCGTCTTTTAGAATTAACCATTTATCTGCTTCATTGAAAAGAGCGATCAAGGAAGCTTGATCATTTTTGTTTGTAGTCGTAATTTGTTTGGCTAAGTCCTTAGTTAATTGTGTGGAGAATCTTGAAGCAGATCTATCATGTTTTTTCCACCATTCTATCAATGACTCAGATTGATTAAATCCCATTCCTTCTCGGAGTAAACCAGTTGGGTGTAATTTATCAACATGCCGATAAACCTCGTCTCGTTTCAAGCCAAAAAATGACTGCAATGATTCGGCGCGTGGGAAGATAATATTGTCTGGCTTGCCATAAGAAGCGGCAGCCTCTCCTTCCTTTCTCTGTGCAGCTTCTGGAGTAACATAATTATCTTTAGATAAATAATTAGCAATCTGCATATGTAAATGTTTAGTGCCAGATGGAACATAGGGAAGAGGATCATCGTGATGTTGTTTGGGAATCACAATAAGATCGCGCTTAACATTGCTACTTGGTAGTTTAGGAATTATTTGTGAATAGAAACATCGATGTATAACATCTTTTTCTCCCTTGCTTGTCTTGCCTGTGTAGGCACCTAAAATAACAGTAACGTTTCTAATGTTTTTTAAATTACTGCAATCTGCAACACTGGCGGCATTTGTCCCTGGTCCTTGATAACAATTCCCGGGAACCGGCTGATTAGCAACAATATTAACGAGAATATTCGGTGCAAGTGTATTTAATTCTTTTGCAACATTAAAACACGTCACTGCCCCACGGCTGTATCCGCAAAGGGTTATTCCGGTAATGGGATCATTTGTATCGAGGTCAGGGTCACTCTTTACTATACCAATTTTCAATTTACTCAAGTCACTACTAGCCAATGTAAGTTGACTCGCATTTTTTTTGAATAACTTGGTTGTAAATCGTTTTGCAAATGCAGGTAAATTTGGGAATAACTGAGTATTACAAACTTCTTTATTACGACATCCTTTAACAACGATCGTCTTGACATCAGGGTTAGTGACGTAATCCATGCCGCCACTAAACGAGTCCCATTCATTTCCCGTGCCGTTGAAGTATAGAATCAGGTGCATATACACGTTCCCCTTAAATTCCTAACGTATTTATTTCAATCAATCCATGCTGGTTTGATCTCCATTTATTCTCGATATTATACATAACAATAAGAATAACAAGAAGGCTAAGTAAATACTTGCGATTAAAAAGATTTCATTTAATATATGCAAAAGAGTTTTTTATTAAATTTAGCTAAGGTAGGTAACAACCTGGAACAGTTTAACAATACGATAATCTCTCTTGAATTAGCAGATTGTTTGAGTGGCATCACCGTTCAAGGTGTCTACAAAGTTCTCAAAATTCATAATATGCAGCCCCCACCGTGGGGTAAAATATTTTCATAATTTATGTTATTGTTTAAATAAACATCAATTTTCGAATAATGGTTACAAGAAATTTTGGATTATCAACAAACGAGAAGTATTATTATGTTACCAACTAGGCACCTATCAACTATTAATAACCCAGCCCAAAACATCTCTGTCAATGACCCCATCAGTCATTTCAAGTCGGTTTTGTCTAGCCATTGCAAAGAACTCATCCAAGCCATGTGGGATGGGAATCAAGTGCTCCACAATGCAATTAGATCTCTTGATATTAATCAGTCTAAATTACTATTAAAAAAAGTAATAAGCAGTTGCAAGACTGGAAAAATCGATTTTATTACTCAATATCTCAATGGGTTAGATGATGTCAGTGTAATAAGTGCGGTTTTAGAAGATATAAAAACCAGTTGTAGAAATAAGAATTTGTCCGCTTACAAAATCAATCAATTTTTATTATTACAAAACCGTTTTAATGAATTGACAGATACCTCGCAACACAATGGGGTAACCTCATCTCATTGTGTAGTAAATACAAATAACAGCAACCAATTAACCGCACCTGCCCAAAATACTCCATCAAAAAAACGAAAAACACCATCCGAAGCAACATCCAGTAGAAAAAAGCAAAGCACCGAAAAGACTTCATCAGAATTAAGCCATTTAGTAAACCAGATGCCTTCTCTACTCAACGGAAAAAATTCTTTTTATGTGGAACAATCATTGGGGCTTGATTTGCAAAAATTATCTAAAACAATAAAAGATGAAATGGGTATTTTCTCTATTAGGAAAAGCAGAATCGATACTAACTATAAAGTGAAAATTTCTGACCCATCAAAATATAGTACCGCTTGCCAAAAATACGCCCATCAACCATCAGACGAAGAGTCTTGTGGAAACAATTTAGGAAATAGTCAAGATGAAAATAATCTAGCACCACAACAAATAATAGTCGCACCTAATAATGAAAATGATTTTGAATTAGCTAATCCGTTCGAAGATCTGCTTGAAAGTAGTCAATCACTATTATTTACTCAACCAAGTGAATTAAATATATTGCCTAGTGCAACACCTAATTCAAGTAGTGCTACCAGTTCTCAAACCGCCTCATCTCCCACATTCTTTGGCTATCAATTCAATGCGCAAACAACAAATCTGCTTTCATCAAATTTTAGTAAAGATGGAAACTTGAGTCCAAAGACAGCAAGACCTGACATCAGGCAATCCGTTAGAGTTCGGGGGGAGCGTCCTAGAATATCAAATCGTTAGAGCGGCTGGTATAGGGGTGTAATTAGGTGACGGGAACCGCAGTCAACAGCCCATACCGTGGGGTAAAATACTTTCATAATTTAGATTAAATTATTTAAATAGCGTGACCAACCATTTTTTACAGCTTCTTGTGCATACCATGCTCTGCGTTTTGGGTCATCTTTAAATTTATCTAAAAGTAGTTGTATCTGTGACCAGGGTAATCGCGCAGCAGACTGCTGCGTAAATATCTGTGCGAAGCGACTCTTCATTTTTTGTAAGCTGTTTATCCATATTACTTCCTTATAACCAGTATGGTTAACTTCTATATATTTCCCATTGAGAAATTGACACGTCATACTTTCGTCGATAGGCACGGATTTATTTTTTTTGTCGCTGAAGATCGTGCCAAATTTTTTTATTTTAAGAGTATAGTAAGCTTCATTGTCAGAGTTAATAAAATCAATACTTGTTCCATTTTTCTAAAAAGCCAGCGAACACCACCGCAAATATTATAGACGGGTCTAAGAGCTCATGCGTTGAAACGCAAACAAAGTGATCTCGCAGGTCATGCTTTTTGCCGCTCAGATATTGGTGTGTATCTCCTCTGAGTTGCATGAGGCCATAAACATGTGGGTGCTCTTCTGGTTTTGGGTCAAAACTTGATTCTGTTGTGATAAGCGCTTTTACAATATCAGCATCAAGCGGTTCATCTAGCTTAAAAATATCATTCCACTATTGTACCCAACCTCGAATTTCAACATCATATTTATCAGCATAACGGAATAACTTTGTTAGCATGTAAGGAGTGAGTGGCCCTCATAAATCAGCAAAATAAGTATTGCTGATGAATTTAATTTCAGCAAATGA
>DATAXC010000187.1:0-4933 GCA_036266895.1 Gammaproteobacteria bacterium | reverse complement strand
GGGGCTCTACCAACTGAGCTACGTCCACCATAACTCTTTTGCGCGCAATTTGCGCGCCCGACAGGATTCGAACCTGTCACCCCCGGCTTAGAAGGCCGGTGCTCTATCCGAATGAGCTACGGGCGCATCCGACGACTCATTTGCATGTAGCATCAGCTGATGCGTACTTGCGTTAATTTTTCGGGGTAGAGGGATTTGAACCCCCGACATCCTGCTCCCAAAGCAGGCGCGCTACCAGACTGCGCTATACCCCGTAGACAAAACAAAGGTTGCATCATACCCAGCATCGAAAACAGCGTCAATGTCTGTGTAGTGAAAAAAGATATATTTTCCTGAAACTCTTTACTCTCACACCCTTTCTTCGTCAAAATAGGCTGCGCTTTATTACCTAACTGACCCAACAACGAGTACCCTGATGACAGCTCAATTAATCGATGGTAAAGCGGTTGCCGCTAACTTAAAAGCCGCTGTGCAAACTACCATTAACCAGCGGTTGGCTGCGGGCCTGAATCGGCCTGGCCTTGCTGTTATTTTAGTTGGCGATGATAATCCTGCGTCTGCCATTTACGTTCGCAACAAGAAACAAGCATGTGATGATGTCGGTATTTATTCTGCCTCTCATCATCTGCCCGCAACTATTACAGAAAACGCATTGATTGAATTGATTAACACTTTAAACCAAGATAAAAATATTCATGGCATTTTATTGCAACTGCCGCTGCCCGCTCATATCAATGCCGATAATGTGTTAGAACATATTGATCCACGTAAAGATGTCGATGGCTTTCATCCTTACAATCTTGGACGCTTGGCTGAGCGCCGCCCGCTTTTACGCCCCTGCACACCACATGGGGTAATCTTGTTACTAAACCATATTCAGCAACAATACAAAGGTAAACATGCGGTAGTCGTTGGTGCTTCTAATATTGTCGGGCGACCGATGGCGCTGGAATTATTAATTACCGGTGCAACTGTAACCATTTGTCATCGATTTACCCAAGACTTGTCTCATTATGTACAACAAGCAGACATTCTAGTTTCCGCTGTCGGCAAACCGCATTTAATTCCAGGCGATTGGATTAAACCCGGTGCAACTGTCATTGATGTGGGCATGAATCGCTTAAGTGATGGCACGCTCACTGGCGATATCGAATTTGCGATTGCTAAAGAGCGCGCAGCTTGGATCACCCCAGTACCAGGTGGTGTAGGACCGATGACAGTAGCAGTGTTAATGGCCAATACCTTGGCCGCATGTATGTCTGCTTGAAGATTTTTGGGCACCCGTTACAGAGCCTGCCCCCGCAAAACAGAATCACTGATTAGGGATATTCATCATTGCTCTCCTCCAACTCCCTAAGTATACTCATTTAATTCAGCTGAACGGTTTTCCTTAACCTGCAACTCGTTTGTTCAAGGAGGATAGTCGTGCAACAGAGTGCCAAACCTTTTGCCGATAGATTAAATAGCTGTCTGGATGACACTGAGGCTCCCGTTTCTATACGTGAACGGGCAAACATCCTAAGTAAATTGCTAGACATTCCTAAACAACAAGCATGGGGCTTACTTGCTGGCCAGCAAATGCCAGATCAATCTCTGCTTGAAAGAATTGCTGCTGAATTTGATGTTGACCCCCAATGGCTACTCGGTAACAAATAATGGAGAACCACCTTATGACAAAGACGCGGCTGATGCAGTCAACCTATCAATTGCCTGTTATTGACACATTAAAAGCAGCTTGGCAAAAAGTAGCAGGCACAAAATTAGTTATTTGGGCTTCTTACGCTCTGATTTTTTTAATTATGTTTGCGCTTGGTTTTTTATCTGGATTGAGCGAAGTATTGCTGCCTATTTTAGAAGTTCCACTAACAATTATCGCACAGTTTGTTAGTTTTCTATTGACTACCGGTGTCATGTATATTGGTATTCAACGGGCTTATGATACACCAGTGAGTTATCGCACGATGTTCCATGCTTTTCAAAAAGATATTGTGCTTAAGCTAATTGGCTTATTAATCTTAGAAATATTAATTTTCCTGCCATTTACTATTGTCTTGGTTTTACTTGCATCATTACAAACACAAGAAAATTTAAGTACGCTTACTCTTTTATCTCTTGTCGTACTTTATTTCGTATTAATTTGCGGCATGCTTTATATTTCCGTACGCATGTTTTTTGCTATCGGTATTGTTGTCGCACAAGCGCGTGGGCCATGGCAAGCGATTAAAGATTCTTTCCGAGCAACGCGTTGCAACTTCTGGCGTATAATTGGCTTATGGATATTGCAAGTATTAGTTGTTTTGGTCAGTATGATACCGTTAGGCATTGGATTAATTTGGAGTTTGCCTTGGATAACCATTTGTTATGGTGTGGCTTACAAGAATTTATTGACGAATAATATGAAGTAGCGAATAGGTATTTCTCTAAATTCTACCCCCCACCCTAACCCTCCCCCGCAAGGGGGGAGGGAATCGGTCATCTCGAATACGCTTTCCCATTTATTCAACAACGCCCCCGCAAGGGGAAGGGAGCTGCTCATTGAGTCTCTCCTCAACTTTTTTTCGCAACAGAAGAATTCTAATTCTATAGAGAGTTGGTTTTGGCAAGAAAAGTTTGCACTCTAAGGTCGGCCCCCTCCCCCCTTGCGGGGGAGGGTTAGGGTGGGGGGTAGAATTTAGAAAAAATCCCATCACTCCCTGCTTTCATCCAACACATCACGCAAGGCATTAACCACCACATCAATTTGCTCTTTTGTTATAATCAATGGCGGTGCAAAACGAATCACCGTGCCATGCGTATCTTTGGTTAAGACACCATTTTTTAATAACGCTAAACAAATTTTTCGTGCAGAGCAACTTGCTACCAATTCAACCCCTATCAATAATCCTTTACCGCGTACCGCTTTTATTAATTTAGAAGGCACTTTATTTAATGCCGCCAAAAAATATTGGCCTAATTCATCGGCTCGTTGTATCAAATTTTCTGCAACTAACACCTCCAACGCAACATACCCCACTGTTGCTGCTAACGGATTACCACCAAAAGTACTACCATGATCACCAGGGGTAAAAACATCCATCACTTCTTTATGACTTAAAAATAAAGAAACCGGTAATAATCCTCCGCCTAAAGCTTTCCCCAACACGACGCCATCGGGTTGAATGCCTTCATGTTGATAAGCTAATAACTTGCCAGTGCGTCCCAACCCCGTTTGCACTTCATCACAAATCATTAACACATGGTGTTTTTTGCAAATCGCCGCACAAGCTTTAAGATAGCCCGCAGGCGGCATAATAATACCCGCCTCGCCTTGAATCGGTTCAACTAAAAAAGCTGCGGTATGCGGTGTAATGGCCTGCTCCAAAGCCGCTGCATCACCATAGGGAATAACGCTAAACCCAGGTGTTAATGGACCAAACCCAGCTCGATATTGTGCTTCTGTCGACATGCTAATGATAGAAATCGTACGGCCATGAAAATTACCCGCACAGACAATGATTTCCGCTTTATCTGCTGCCACGCCTTTTACTTGATAAGCCCATTTGCGTACCGCTTTTAAGGCAGTTTCTATTGCTTCAGCGCCCGTATTCATTGGTAAAGCTTTGGCGAAACCAGTCATTTGGCAGGCACGCTCTAAAAACATACCTAGTTTATCGGTATAAAAAGCACGCGAAACAACATTCAATTCCGCAGCTTGTTTTTGTAAAGCTTGTACTAATTTAGGATGACAATGACCATGACTTACGGCAGAATAAGCACCCATCATGTCTATGTAACGATTACCGACATCATCCCAGACGTATACCCCTTCGCCACGGGTCAAAACAACAGGCAAAGGCTCGTAATTAAGCGCGCCATATAAGTTTTCGTATTCAATCATGGGATGTGTCATAAATAATTTGCTTAAAAAAAATGAGTAAAAATGTGCTTTCCAAGGATGTCATAAAAAACCTATTTTGGATATAATTTGGAAATCTCTGTAGCGCTTTAGGCTTTCCTAGCATAACACTATAAGGACCTGCTCACCACGCTACGATCGTATTTCCTTAAGTCTCATCATTGTAAGGTTTTAGACATATCCTTGTGAAAGCACATCTTTACTCTCTCTTACTACAGTATAGGCAAATTTTAGCTACTTTCCATGTACAATCGTTGTTTTTATAATTAATGTACTACTTACACTTATATTGTCATCCATATGAATAAAAATGTAAAACTTGACAAGCAAAAAAAAGAGACTGCCAATATCCATGCCCTCAGCCATGATGGCCGGGGTATTGCCTCTGTACATAAAAAAACTGTTTTTATAGCGGGCGCTTTACCAAAAGAAACAGTCACTTACATCACAACTAAACAACATCGGCAATATAATGAGGCTACTTTGGACCAAATCATCACACCAGCGATAGAACGCACCACCCCGCCCTGCCGTCACTTTGGTGTTTGCGGCGGCTGTACGTTGCAACATATGCATATGGATGCACAACTTGTTTTTAAACAACAAACGTTGCTTGAACAATTACGCCACTTCGGACAAGTGACGCCAGAACACCTATTACCACCCTTAAGTGCAAATACGCTTGGTTATCGTCGCAAAGCACGTTTAGGCGTGAAATATGTTTTAAAAAAACAAAAATTATTAGTGGGTTTTCGAGAAAAATCGAGCCGTTATCTTGCTGATCTTGAGCAATGCGTTGTACTCCATCCGCAAGTGGGCGAACAATTACCAGCACTTAGTCAATGCATTGCTTCATTAGAAGCTTATCAACATATTCCACAAATCGAAGTTGCGATTGGTGATACTGATGTCGCATTGGTTTTTCGTCACTTACAACCTTTGTCTGACGAAGATAAAAAAAAGTTAATTTCATTTGGCAAAACATTTTTCTTTCAGATATACTTACAACCTAACTTACCAGAACCTATAACTAAATTG
>DATAXC010000175.1:0-7252 GCA_036266895.1 Gammaproteobacteria bacterium | reverse complement strand
ATTTCATAAGCTTTTTTGCAACATGAGGAAAGTTAACATGAGTAGATCTAAATAATATTTCTTGGTTTTCAAGAAGATAGTCTTGATTGTTTGCTAGTATTTTATCGAGAAACTGGCAGTCAACACCATCGATAAATTCTTCAAATAATGTTAATTGTATGCCGCTATCTTCAGGAAGATAGTTAAATAAATCATTAATTAAACCATATTCTTTTTTTGCTATAAGATGATTGAATATATCTAATAGGATATCATCAGGAATAAAATTAATATGAAACTCAAAAAACAATACAAGTAATTGATAGCATTTGTTTCTTGCTGCAGATAGGGCTAAAAATGGCAAATAAGATCCTATATCCTGTACTTTAATATTTCTTAAATTTAATTTAATGTCTTCGGAAAATTCATCTAATTCGCTGGCGAATTCATGTTCTAATAAATGTAAAGGTTCGGCAGTGTTTGCAGCAAATTCATCTAATGAGTCGTTATATTTCCTTTGTCCAGTATTGGTATCACGAAGATGATATAAACCTCTAATATCATTTGTAGGGTTGTAACCAGGCGGAAATTCACATAAGTTTATTAGGTATTTACTCAAATAAGTGCTATCAATTTTTTCTGGTAAAATCGTTGATAGGAAAATAAACATCGCCCTGGATCGGATAAAACATTTTTTTGTATAAGAATTAAGTAAAATGTCTTCTAATTTTTTTTTAAAAGAAAGTATCCCATGTAATTCTGGATTTTTTTTTAGTTTTTTCTTGGAGAACAAGCTGGCCCATTGAAATAACGTTTTTTCTTTATCAAGAACAAGTAGTCTTATTATAAATTCTGTTACACGATGCTCGTTATTTTTTATATAGTCAATAAACGATGTTCTTTCTTGTTGATATTTTGTTGTTAATAATTCATTTAATAAATAATCGCTGATGGATATGATTTTTTTTGGCGTGTTAATAAAATCTATTAAATTTAAATGAAATCCATATTGCCTTAAAAACCAATAGCCCTCAATGGTTTTAATTAAATGCGTATGATCATGTAAATCTATTTTATATTTACTTATCAACTGGGCATTAAAAATTAATACAAGCAAACTATAATTGTAGGTATTCAATAATTTTTCAAATAGATGTGTGAAACTTTCCTTGTCCAGTTCGATATTGAACCTAATGACAAATTCTATTAAAAACGTTGCTATGTCAATTTGCTTTTCATCGAGGGCGGTTATAATCAATAAACTGATATGTTCGTTTATTATTAAATTTTCATGTTTAATGATAAAGTTAATTAGAAAATTTGTTCTTTTAAATTTAATTAAGCTTGATAAAATATCAGCGAAATCTTTTTCAGTCATTTTATCTGCTTGTCTCTCTGTGATGATAACAGCAAACGGAATCGCTAACTCACTATCCGATTGATTGGACAGAAGTTTTTCAATAAAAAAGCGATATAAAGGGTTGTTTGTTTGCATAATGGCTAATTTTAAATAATTAGATCATGCAGTATACCAAGGTATTCTTAATGCTATCTTAGGGCTGAGTTCCCAGTAACTGTTTACGGCCTATCATAGCCCGGGTGGAGCGTAGTGGAACCCGGGCTACGACTCTCGATCAATGTCATTTATGTAAGATGGGAGCGGTTAAACCCCACGCCCCCTGCTAGCGGATGCAAGGCTTTTTTGCAACCTTTAATTAATTCAGCGTCACCTTCAAAACTTAACTCCCTTCACACCACATCTAATATCTTCAACTAGTAATTCATATAATTTTTTAGCAATCGGCCCAGGTTTGCCATTACTAATGTTTTCACCTTCAAACTTTACCACAGGTAGCACATTTAGCGTCGTTCCAGTAATAATTACTTCCCGCGCAGATCTTAAATCTTCTAAACTAATAGATCTTGCTTCAGCAACTATGCCATTTTCCTCTGCCAATTCGCACACTCTCACCATCGTGGTGCCTTTTAAAATATGATCTAATTGAGGATGCACGATAATCCCATCTTGATTAACAATCATAATATTCTCAGTGGCACTTTCAGTAATATGTTCTTCGTCATCAACGCTGATGACAAAATCTAAGCCACGATCAACCGCTTCTTTTTTCATTAAAACATTAGGCAAATAATTACAGGATTTTACTTGCGCCATCCATCCTGGTTTAGCAAGCACTGCGCTTTTACCAATGGCTACCCCTTTTTCATATTTTTCTCTAGAAGGAGAAGTTAACTGCGTAATGACCACATAGAGTTGTGGTGCAACAGCATCGTACGGATTCACAGAAAAATTACCCGGCCCGCGAGAAAGAAAAATACGGATAAATGCGTCATCATGGTTGGCTGCTCGAAGTGTTTCGAGAACGATTTCTTTCATTTGTTGCAGGTTAACCGGTGGTTTTATTGCTATCTTTTCTGCAGATTTAAATAATCGTTGCAAATGTTCATCCATTAAATATACAGATCTAGAGACCGCTTTGATTGCTTCAAATACACCATCACCACGATGTACCATGTGATCATCAATGGGTACTAGCATCAAATGCGGATCTTTGACAATTCCACCAAACCAGGAAGAATAGAGAGCGTAATACTGCTCAAAGAAAGGATTTTTTTGGTTGTTTAATTTTGCAAACAGTTGCTTTTCATCAATAATAGGAATAGTCATGGTTTTCTCATTGTCAGACGCTAGCGTAACCCAAGATCTAACTATATTACAGTATCTGAAAATGTTCAAATGCCGCCTGATATTTATTATTTGTTCCCAATTTTTTATTTGCATTTTGGATATGAAAATTTACTGTACGTGCACTAATTTTTAATTCTTTCGCAATTTTTTCAACACGCCAAGACTTTGCTGTTAACAATAAACATTGGGTTTCACGACGGGTTAATTTGTATAAATTAATCGGCGTACTATTTAAATTCAAGATTCGTTTAATATGATGATAAAACACACAGGTTGCACTTAACCATTTATATTGCATAGTCTTGTAATGCTTGAGACAAGTTTCACCTACGCGTTGATGCAGTGTTAAGGAAACAAAATCATTATGTGTCCCATAAGTCGAAACAGATAAACCATGATCTAATCCAAAAGCCAATGCTTCTTCGCGCATGGTACGTTCACGCTTATTTTTTGGATTAAGTAATTGCGCCTGCACTGTCCAATAGACTGGTAAAGTTGTTTTACTGATGTTTTCCAAGACACGATCAATATCTGCATAACCTTGTTCAAGATAATGAACATGCCAGGGCCGCAAAGCTTTTGATGCATAGTGATAGATAAGCTTTCTGCCGGTTTTAATATGCCCAGAATAATAGGTAAACGCATACGATCGAAAACCAAATTGCGTTAAATATTCACGCAATAGGGCTTCTGCCTGTTTCTGCGTCTCCGCCTTTTCAAGATTTGAATCAAATTGAGAAATATTCATACACACCTAGTAAAAATATCAGGTATAAGCTTGTGATTATATATTGAACAATAGCTAACATCAAGCAAAAAATTAATACGTAAATTGGCTTGAAATAGATAATAAAAATACAAAAAAAATATTAAATATATTTATAACCATATGAATAAATTAAATAAATATACAAACTCGAGGTGTGGTTATGTTTGGAGCTACCAGTATTAATCTATGGTCTTTCTATGAAACGACTAGCCGATTTTTTAAAAAGTGGAAATTACCCGCTGCCGTTACTCATTGGTTAAGTGAATCCAAGCCAGTAAGAGCGCTCAGATTATTTTGGGAAAGTGATCTGAGCCGGCAAAATATTTTTAATCTGGCAAGTAAATTAGATAAAACGCATTATCATGCCGCTAAAGCATTATATGATGACTATAACCAATTTGTTTCGCAACCTCAAACTATTCATCGAAATGTTAAATTAAAAAAAGCTGAAAAACTGGCATTTACATTAACGAAGCGTAAGCATGAATTGAGTCATCGAGAACAAGAATTATTACGATCTTTGTTGCTGCAATTAGAAAACCATGATACTGAAAAGCGCGCACAAACCTTAATCTTAGCTAATCAATGGGTAAGAGAAATTTATGATAATCATCTATGTATAGGGGATGCTCTTGAGAAATTACTGAATAAGTTAAAAGCCGCCTACAACCATGTTTCTGCAGTCGATTTGGATGAAGTGGTTTTTTTAGTGCGTTCTAAAGTATGTATTTTAAATTTGGATAGAAATACTGATAAAAAAATGAATATCGCCTATCTTATCCCTGTATATAAAGAGCTAAATCGTCTTAAAAGAAAATCTGAAACATTTACCGGTGAAAACTTTCTTAGTGTTAAGTGTGAACAGTTAAGGTTTTTATTTGCTGATTGTCAAAATATTGGTTGGGATCTTTATTTTGTTGATGATGAATCGCCGACAGGGCAGTGCAGATCAATCGATGTGATTAAAAATAAAATTGAAACCGAAGCTGAATTTTCAGATGTCAAACAAGCTATTCATTGCTTGGGGTATGAAGAATTGCAAGATCAAATTGCCTGTTATAACGATACAAAATTAAGCGCATTATCACCGGAAGATTTTTCAGCACGATCGATTAAGGGCGGTGCAATGCATTGTGCACTTAGGTATTTATCAGGTATCAGCAGCCAGACAAACACTGCCAATGCTAAAGCGGATGTTATCGTTATGTCTGATGCTGATCTTTCCACACATCTTGGTATAACTGGAAATGTCATTTGGGAGTGCATAACTAATCATACAGCAATGGCGATTGGTTCAAGGCGTTTGCCAGGATCAGTTGTAATCGGAAAATCTAGTGAAAGGCATTTATTATCATTCGCATTTAATTTTCTTGCCCATGCGTTATTAAATGTTCAAGTATCCGATACACAGGTAGGCTGTAAAGCAGTTTTACCCAATGCAGTTAGAAAGATTCACAAAAAATTCAGTGATTTAACTATGTCGTTTGATGTGGAAATGATCCGCGCATTACAAGATTGTCGTTTGCCCATTATGAGTATACCAACATTTTGGTGTGATTCTCCCTTGGAATCAAAAAGCGCTGATCAGAGTGAAAATATGTTTGTCGGTTTGCTTAGTCTTTGGAAAAATTTATATTCTAATGAGGAAAAGCAAGCCAGTAACCAGATTGTCACTGCTGACGAAGAATTATTTTCAACATTAACTAGACAAATAGCTAATGAGCCTGAATTTATTGATTTAATGGCATTGGCAAAAGATAAAAAATTTAATTTTTTAGTGAATTTTTCATCTGAAATTTATGCGATTATTACACCAAAAACATGGAGAAATTTTATTAATCATTTCTCATTGTTTTTGTGTGAATTGGCGGCAGGCAGTTTATCTCAAACCGTAGTAAATTTATTGTTTGATGATATTGAAAAACGTTATTACGTGAAGCTAAACAAACGCCAGCTATTGAGTTCATTATGCATGAGTTCCCGGAAATTTTTTCCATCGCATCGCTAATTTTTAAAAACAGAAATTATGCGCAAGTGGTCGCACCACTTTTGTTTGGCGATAGAATAGCGGGAAGAATATTCTCAAAATCCTCTTATCGAGATTTAATCACTTGGTCAAAAGAAGAAAAAATAAATTACAGTGGAATAGACGATAAGCAGTTGTTTGCAAGCTGGATCAAAGAAAGTGTACGTAAACAGCCATTGCCATCAACGGAACGTGAAACGAATGTGTTGAATCATGATAGGCAGCAAACTGGATGGAATAAAGTTAAGCTATTTGTTGAGAAAGTCAATCAAGTTAAAAAAATAAGCATTATCATGCAATATGATATGGATAAAACTTCAACCGCTTATGTTGATCATACAATTAAAGAAAAAATGTGTTTATTGTCGTCTGTTTTCACGGAATATCAAATTCAACATATTCAATTGGAATTTTTAATCGTTGATGCGCGTCAAAATCGGCAATCCGGTATAGAGCACTATATCGACCAGGCTTTGCAAGAATCAGGTAATCAGCAGGTGACTGGTCGACAAATTCAATTAACTACTGGTGTATATGGCAAGGCCAATGCAGTAAAATATGGTATGGATAATGCGGTTGCTAAAGGCGCTGACATTGTAGGATTTATTGATTTTTCAAACAAGATTCCTGTATTAGACCTATGCCATTTATTCGCAGATGTTTTAGAGCAGCAAGCGTTAAATAAACCCAGCGCAGCTATTGGTTCTAGGCGTTTAATACATAGTGAAGTAGTAAACAAACCGCTTACATTTTTGCTGCGTAGTACCGGCTTAAATTTAACGGTTAAATCATTATTTCCGGAATTATTCCAAATTAGCGATACTCAAACTGGTTTTAAGGTATTTTCTGCTGATGCCTGGCAAAAGGTAAGTCCTTACCTTAAATGTAAATCGTTAGCATTTGATGTGGAAATTTTGTCATTATTAAGTAAATTTGCTGTGAATATTAAAGAAGAACCGGTTACCTTTAATGACAATAATCTGGATAGCACTGAATTAGCCGGCGTTGCTGGTGAAATGTTACCTGATCTTTTGCGGATTCGTGCTCGTACGCAAAACATTGGTAAGGTAAAAGCCACGACTACTTCACCAATACGCATTGCAGCGGGTGCTGAACATACAGTTTATGATTTGGGTGATGATAGTTTGTTAAAAATTCCCACCCAATTTGCGGATCCAGATTTTATAATTATATTGAAAAATTTAATTTTTAATAAAGTTCAAGCAGCATTTCCGGATCATTCGGCATGACAATTTAAACTTTTGGGAATCTACAACATGAGATGGATCAAATCACTTTATTTTTGGATTGTAATTGCTTTTATCAGCTGCAGCACTTTGGGTGAACCTTTTGTAAAAGGTGATATGTTACAAATCTTATTTCTGACCATTTTTTTTGGCATTGCTTTGCTGGCTATTGGTGAAAGTCGAGCAAAAATCGTCACAGAATTATGGATAGAATAACCCAATGTTTATTTCAAATAATTCGTATCATCACGTTTACTGCGCCACTGGGTGTATTTGGTGCTATGGCATTTACTGTAGGTAAATTTGGCAGTCATTTATTGTTGCCACTTTTCAGCCTAATCGCTACTTTTTAGATAACTGGGTTGATTTTTGTTTTTGTCGTATTAGGTATCATTGCAAAACTAGCTGGTTTCTCATTGATTGGGTTTCTTAAGGCGAGAGTCGCGATATTATGCCTGATAAAGCTTAAGAGACTATTAAGGGGGATCTCTAGAAATTGTTTTTTTGTGCCTTATTTTTTTCAA
>DATAXC010000132.1:0-6766 GCA_036266895.1 Gammaproteobacteria bacterium | reverse complement strand
AATAAAAAAATCGAAATTAAATATCAAGAGTGAGACGGTAAAATGCTAGATACAAAATTGATAGATATTTTGCCTGACAAAAATCTCTGATGAGGCGGCATATCATTTGGTTAATTTTATTACCAAATTACCAATTACACTCGAGAATCATTATTTCATTCAGCTTCGGCATTATGACCGCAATAGCGGTCAGGCGGATTTTCGTTAACTTATATTAAATGCGCGTGTACCGCGGTGGTTACGCGCTTTAATTTTGAATTAATTGTTCGCTGTTTATGCGCGGATTTGTGGCACTGCTAACAACTGTTTCAATCATGCTATTCAACAAATTCTGGCGCACGCAAGATATTGCTTGTCCTATTAACCAACCTATAGTTTCAATGTCTGAAGTATCTATCTCTTGATATCTTGTCTTTTCTAAACCGAAGGACATATAATGAATATTTACATGTATTAGCATTTTTAAATTTTACTCCACGTTTTATTCTGCAAATCATATTAGTATTATAATTCGAAAGTGTTTATCTAACTGTTTCAAGCATAGTGTGCGACGGGTGACGTTATTTTTACCCTATCCGGAATAATCCAAGTAAAAAAGTCATGCTGCAATAGGTCAACTATCCCATCTTAAGTCTTGCTGGTTCAGGCTTAGGGTTCATTTCAAAATTCAACGCCATCCTGTCAAATTCATAGACTGAAATGTTTTTGGTATTACAAAAAAATACACGGCCGTGAGAAGAATCAAATAAAAAAGTATGTGAATCATTAGCAATTGTATTAATACATTCCCCTCGATATGGATCAAAAAATTTTATCTCTTTTTCACCAGCCGCATTAATATCACGAATAACAATCCCTTGCTTAAAAGACCAAATTTTACATTTACTTGAATTTACTTCTATTTGAAAATTTCGTTTACTCTTACCTTCTTCAAGATCATAGACATATACATGTAATGTATGTTTTTTTGTAGTACTTTCAGATAAAGCATTCAACCTCTCCCTTTCCACTTTTTCCAAATAAAGCTCACCACACACAATTAAATCTGTATTATTTTCTACAAAGGAAATATGCTTTATACTGTTTTTTCTCTGCAAGAGAGGAAGCTGCGCTACCGTTATTTCTTCTATTTTCTCACCACTCTTGATATCAAAAAGCACAATAACTGGGTCAGTATAGCCTTGATTCACTTGTTTATTAAACTCATCGCGGTCACCTTTAAACTTTATTCGATATTCGGTCGAAAAAGGAATTAGGGTGCAATAACCAGCTAACTGTGTTTCGTTCCAAGAACATACTAGAGGAACATAATATTGTAGCGGTTTTTCTGTTTTAAGATGCGGTATTAATTGGCCATGTAACATATCAACCATAGCAAAATTAGCATTATTCCCGCACTGTCCTCTCCCCATCAAAATACATTTTTCATCTTGCAACGGAATAATCTGCCCGTAAGAGGTCGATTTCCTCCAAGAAAAATCAAATTGATCAAAATGATGATTTATTTTTCTTATTATTTTGTTTTTGGTTCTACTCCAAACCATTAGCACATTTATATCAGCAAGCTCGGTATTTTTAGCATTCCACATGATACATGTATTATCTTTAGAGAATACCAAATCCCTGGGATATTGTTGTACGGGAACAATATTTTCGATTACTCCCGCGTTATTAATTAATTTTATTCGATATGTCGCCCTCTCAAAATCATCGTCTGCTTCATGCCAACCATCTTTAAATTCATCTATTTCAGTATTTGTACGGCTAGTTTCTTTCATTCTTTCTACTACTGCTAATTTTCTACCGTCAACTGACATGACAACATTTACTATAGAAGGAGGATAACTTCCAGGTGCCACTTCGATTTTGGCATTATCAAAAATAGAAGTAGTTGACATGACTTTTGAATAATCGAAATGAAGCAATACTTTATCCTTAGTTAATCTATTTATTTGCTTGCATGTAGGAGCCATCGTAGATAATTCATTTGCAGAAAAAAAGTTGGAAATTCTTAATATTATTTCATCTGGCATAGACAATAAGAGACTGCTGTCTTGTGTATGTTCTTCATTATGTATTATGCCTTTTATTTTAGCTGAATCATTTTCTTTTTGCACTTGCATATGATGTTCTGTATCAAAAAATAACGCGGGTGCCGATAGTGAACGACACAGCTGTGCTGTTGTTTGTTGCAATCTGGACTTAATCTCATAAAACCGATGCACTAGCAGTTCGCTACTAAAAGAAAGAAATAATATTTTGCCTTGTTTTTCATCTATTACCATGTCTTTACAATCTTTTATTTGAATTGTATTAATACGTTCTCCTGTACGAAGGCCAAAAATATCTATCCCTCGTCCGGAATTAACAGCTATCCCTTGATCAAAAATACAAAAATCTTTTTCATCAAAAACTCTAGCACTCTTAGTGCGCAAAGGAAAAAAGCTTTTTATTTTTTGAGATTGAATATCGTACACACACATGAATTTATAATGATTATCAGAAGAATCAGCATATTCTTTAGGCATTTGATATGCCTCTACCAGAAAAATTATATTTTCATTACCTGCAGAGAATGACGCTTTATACATTCGACAACGAGGGAGCTGTATTTCTGTTTTTTTCTGGCTATCTACATCAAAGAGAGAAATCGTTGAAGATAAAGATTCATAACAAACTAATTGCTTGCCATCTGATGAGGCAGTTATGCCAGGTACGCCTGGACAAAAATGCAAGGATTGCAACTGTTCTTGCAATTCTTGAAAGCTATTCTCATTTTTTTTACGTATATTTGCCACTCTGACCTGACCACAATCATCTAGCCAAATAAATACTTCTTTCGTAATCGGTATAATTTGAATAGCTATACCTACATTTTCAATAGTTTTTAATACTGTATTTTCTCTCAGAATAGCAAATATATTTTTTCTCTTTTTACTATCTGAAAAATTTAATATAAGATATTCGCCATCTAGCGAAAAAGCAAAACAATTTAACTCCATATTAGGTAAATAAGAAAACGTGCCACACACTTTTTGCGCTGTTTCGATCGCCGATGAGTCGCGCGACTCATCGCGCAGTATATCAACTGTTCGCAGACAAATTCCATAATTTAATAGCAAAGTTTTACCATTCGGAGACAATGTCATAGATAAAGGGCCGTATGGAACCATCCACTCGGGATAAAGTGGTACAATTGGCTTGCCTAATTTAGAAATTTTCTGAGTTATTCCACTAGAGCAATCAAACTCTAGGCTACGCTTTAAACCAACGGCCCTTATTTTAATCATTTCAGCGTAAAGGTATTCATCTAAAAAGGGAACAAAAGACTCAATGACTACTATATTTTGCACTTTAATAGCAGGTAGCCTAGCCAATACCCCAGACTGCATACACAAAATAATGTCTTCTGTATTATCTAACAGTAAATCATGTAACGGCCTTGTTAGATAAGGGCCAGACAGATCATCAGAATTAATTTGCGGGTTTTTAAAATTTGCAAGCAATTCAACTGGAAAAACGGGTGATGATTTAAGACTCTCCCACCAGATCTCTTGACCGATCAACCACCCTATCGTTTCCTGGCCTGTCAATGGTAACGTTTTGTAGCACTCTATATCGACATTATTTATTAAACTTTTTCGAATTAATTTTAAATGCATTTTTACCCCCTCCTTCTTTCAGTCAAAGAATAAGAAACTCAAACCAGACTTTTACAATAGAACCATCTCGTTCTTTTGTGAAATGTTCTTTTTTCTCATCAGGTTTTTTGATGGTTAGTTGGTAGGTACCAAAAGAACAACTCTCAGATTCGGATGCAGGTATAGTTACTTGTATTTCATAATTATATTTGTATCTATTCACCACTATCGCCGTGAAAGTAGCCATTAACTGTCTTCACGCATAAAATCCGGCATTTCTCCTTTAAATAACATTTTAATTGCGGTGGTAACTGCCATGCCGTGCTTGCGAGACGACTTCATCAGGGTTTTTAGCGGGCTGAAGATTGTTTCCACTATGGCCATTTTGACCGCTGGGTTTTTTACCAGCATCATTCTTTTTACTTTTCTTTTGTCGATTTGCATCGGAAGGTGGTTTGCTGCTGTTTTTACTATTAAGATTAAAACGATTCATCAGTAATGTGATAATAAGAAATAAAACTTCCATGACAGATTTAAAAGCAGGAGAAATATTTTTTTCATTTGCTAATAACGCGCGTGCGTCTTCAAGGGTTTTATTAATATCAATATGTTCTATTTTCATCGCAACATCCACAGTTCTTAGTGCGATCGCAGTTGATGCGAGAGCAGCGGCCTCTCCCACAAGGGGCCGTGTTGAACAAATCAATACTCTGCGCTTTTGCCTCTCCCCTTGTGGGAGAGGCCGCTGCCCCGCAACAAGTGCGGGGTAAACTCTGCTGCGGGTGAGGGGGTTTTTTTCCAATAACATAATATTAAAATCTGTTCTAATTTATAAAAAACATATAATTTATGGCCTGAAAATATATGCTTTTCATAAAATCACCCCTCACCCGCCGCCTTCGGCGTCGGCCTCTCCCACAAGGGGAGAGGCAATACTCTTTACTTTCCTATTTATTCAACAACGCCTCCATAAGAGGAGAGGTGATACTCATCATTTTTCTTCATTTTTATGCAGAAGCTTCTTCGTCTTTACGACCAACTAACTCAACGACTGCCATTGGTGCGCTATCACCTTTACGGAAATTATATTTAAGCACGCGCAAGTAACCACCAGGACGGCTTTTGAAATGCGGTGCGATCTCTGTAAAAAGCTTTTGGACAATATCTTTATCACGTAAGCTAGCATAGGCAAGCCGACGTCTATGTAATGTATCTTCTTTCGCCATCGTAATCATCGGTTCCATATATCGTCTTAATTCTTTTGCTTTAGCCAAAGTAGTTTTGATTAACTCGTGGCGAAGCAAAGAAACCATCATGTTTTCAAACATGGATTTTCTATGTGTGCTTGTTCGGCTAAAACTTTTATTACTACGACCGTGACGCATGATATGAACCTTTTTTAAGTTTACGTTATTTGAAAAATTCTTAACAACTGCTCAGAAGGGTGTTTTTCCAAATTCTACCCCCCACCCTAACCCTCCCCCGCAAGGGGGGAGGGGACTGGTCATCTCGATCTACTCTCCCACAAAGGAAGAGACAAAGACTACACATGGAGAAAAAAATTAATCCTGTAGGGGTGGCCCTTGTGGCCACCCGGTATTTTGGGCACCCACAAGGGGTGCCCCCCTACAATAAATTCAATTTTTATTCTCTGCAAGAGAACTATCTTTCTCCTACTCTTCTTTCTCATGAGAAGGAGAGCGCCAACCTTCAATTTTAATTCCCAGTGCAAGACCATGTGCAGCAAGCACATTCTTGATTTCAGTCAAGGATTTCTTGCCTAAGTTCGGTGTCTTTAATAAATCAGATTCTGCACGTTGCACTAAATCACCAATAAAGAATATATTTTCTGCTTTTAAGCAATTTGCAGATCGAACCGTTAATTCAAGATCATCGACTGGGCGATAGTAAATTGGATTTACTGAATCTTCACGTAACATTTTTTCTTGTGCCATGGGTGCTGATTGCAAATCGACAAATGCCATTAATTGTTGTTGTAAAATAGTAGCTGATTGTCTAATCGCTTCTTCTGGATCTAAAGTACCGTTGGTCTCAAGATCAATAATCAATTTGTCTAAATCGGTACGTTGTTCTACCCGTGCATTTTCAACTGCATAAGCAACACGTTTCACTGGGCTAAAACTTGCATCTAAATGCAAAGCGCCAATAGTCGTTTTTGCTTCTGTTTTACGATTACGTACAACAGCAGGTTGATAGCCACGTCCAACCATCACTTTCATGGTCATACTCAACTCACCATTTTCATTGAGATGGGCAATCACATGATTTGGGTTAACAATTTCTACATCATGTTCAGGCTCAATATCACCAGCTAAAACTGGACCTGGGCTTTTCTTATTCAGTTTTAATGTAACCTCAGTACGGCCCAGCATTTTAATCGAAACGCCTTTTAGATTTAGCAAAATCTCAACAACGTCTTCTTGGACGCCTGGGATAGTGCTATATTCATGCAGCACGCCATCAATTTTTACTTCAACAATGGCTGCACCTAACATAGAAGATAATAAAATTCTACGTAAAGTATTTCCTAAAGTATGGCCAAATCCACGCTCTAATGGCTCTAGCGTAATCTTAGCATGTGATGGTGAAATAGTTTCAACTGCAATTTCACGTGGTGTTAAAAAATCAAACGGAATATTCATGTATCAGCCTCTCTATCCCAATTCCAGAAGTCATTATTTAGAGTAAAGCTCAACAATTAACTGTTCATTAATGTCTGGCGGTAAAAGATCACGATCTGGTGCATTCTTAAACGTACCCGTAAAACCAGATGCATCCACATCCAACCAATCACAACCAGGACGCGCTTGCGCCAAAGTTAAAGCTGATTGAATACGAATTTGTGTTTTAGCAGACTCCCGTATACTTACTACATCGCCAGGCGAAAGTAGATAAGATGGTATGTTTACTACTTTGCCGTTCACTAAAATAGCACAATGCGTTACTAATTGCCGTGCTTCAGCGCGTGTTGAACCAAATCCCATTCGATAAACAACATTATCTAGTCTGCGTTCAAGCAGCTTTAATAAATTTTCACCTGTTGAACCTTTAAGGCGAGTCGCTTTCTTAAAATAATTTTCAAATTGTCGTTCCAATACACCATA
>DATAXC010000130.1:0-3513 GCA_036266895.1 Gammaproteobacteria bacterium | reverse complement strand
AACTGATGCGTAATGAATTGCCTACACGTGCTGCTTTACTTCTCTTTGGAAAAAATCCCAATGCTTTTTTTCCTTCAGCATTTTTAAAAATTGGCCGTTTTAGATCGCTTACACATATTGTAGACGACAGAGAAGTTCATGGAGCATTACCCAAACAATTAGATGAAGCATTAAATTGGTTTCGCGAACGATTAGAAACAGAGTTTATCATTAAAGGTAAAGCTGAACGTGAAGTACATTGGGAATATCCGTTAAATGCAATTCGAGAAGCATTAGTCAATGTACTCTGCCATCGTGACTACACCAGCTTAGCTCATAGCCAAATTAGACTGTATGATGACCATTTAGATATTTGGAATGCAGGCAGTTTACCGCCAGCATTGACGCCAGAAGTTTTATTTCAAGAACACGATTCCATGCCAAGAAATCGGAAAATCGCTGATGCTTTTTTTTATTTAGGGTTTATTGAGCGTTGGGGAAGTGGTACTCTTCGCATAGTTGAGGAATTACTAGCGGCTAAATTGCCCGCGCCTCAATTTATATCAGAATCTGGACGATTTCGTGTAACCTTTTATAAGGAATTTTTGACAGAAGAACATCTTAAAAAAATAGGACTGTCCAAACGACAAATTAAAGCTGTAAGCTATGCAAAAGAACATGGTAGCATTTCTAATTCTGAATACCAAGAAATTGCTAAAGTTTCGCAGAGAACAGCTACAAGAGACCTTAACTTCTTGAAATTAAAAGATATTTTTATTTCTGAAGGCTCAACGGGCAGGGGAACTCTGTATAAACTAAAGGCGCCATAATGGAGCCAAAGACGCCATATAAATGCTATGCCAATGCATTTGACAGATAAACGTACAGATACGGAAACATGTCGTTATGGATTGCCAATATTAGATTACTATTATATAAAAAAATGTTTTTATGCGTAAATTAAAGAGCGTCTCTTGCATGGAAAAATATCATGAATTTTAAAGAAATTAAAACCATAGAAGATTTGGATTTTCTCAAAGAGAATAAAGTATCAGAAAGTATAGATATTGATTACAAAGAAAAACTACCTGATTTTTCTAACGATATTAGCAGATTGGATTTTTTAAGAGACATCTGCTCATTCGCAAATACTCATGGCGGTCAACTTATATACGGCATTAAGGAAGAAAGAGGAAAAGCTATACCTCAAGAAATTTACGGTGTTGAATTAGCTAAATCCGATTATGACATCAGAAAAATAATTGATATCGTCAGAGACAGTCTTGACGTTACCCTGGCTGGAGTTCGTTATACAATTATTCCATTGTCTAGCGGCAAATTTGTTGTCATTATATACATTCCTATTAGCATGACGCCACCACATCGTGTAAAGGCGAATCTTGATAAAGAGCATCGCTTTTATGGAAGAAATGATCGAGGGAAATATGAATTGTCGTTTTATGAAATCAGAGATAAATTTATGCAAAGCACAACGATACGGGAAAAGATAAGAAATTTCAGGCAAGAAAGATTTTCTGCAATCAAAGATGGGCAAGGCGCAACAGAACTTTCCAACGAATCAAAAATGGTATTGCACATCATACCTTTTTCTTCATTTTCATCAACAATTGAATGTGATCCTGCTCCGTTCAAGAAACTATATACAGGTAGTGATACATACCCATGGTTCTCTCCATTTGGTCATAGTCAAATAAACACAAACAGCGAAATTAATCTTGATGGGTTTCTATCTTATAATAATCAAGGATATGTACAATTTTATAGAGAAGGCATTGTTGAAGCAGTATCGATTTTACCATCACATAATGATGATGATACCGTTGTACACAGTAGCTTTTACGAGCATCATTTATTAAAACAAAATTATTTAAGTATTCTTAAGAGACTAGGCTTTTCTGCCCCATTTTGCATTTTTTTAAGCATGATTGGTATCGGTAGAATGAGATTTTCTTATTCTTCAGGAACAGGTTACGGTGCATATACTACTTCCAAAAGAGAATACAACAAGCCTGATATTCTCTTGAAAGAAGTAGTTCTCGACTCATTCGATAATTCTCTTGACGTTACGTTTAGACCATTATTTGATCGATTCTGTAATGCATGGGGGCTACAAAATTGCATGAATTATAACGAAGATGGCACGTATAATTTCAACCGCAAATAGACATACCATTTAATCTCTTTTTAAAACATCAAAATAGTACATCCGGTAATGCCAGTTACCGGAGGAAGGTGATTAGCTTTTCGGACCCTGACTTGATGATTTTTATTTAGTGGCTTCTTTTAAGGTGCCATCACAATTTAATCGACTTACTCGTTTTACATATGCAGTCAGGCAGTTTTGTGATAAAAATACTCCGCTCGATACAATGCCAATAAAGAAATAGGAGAGATGGTTGTTCTCTTGACGAATAAGAAATGCTGGGCCTCCACTCATGCCTGTTGGGTCATCAGTTAAGGTTAGAAGACGATCGGAGTTACTTTGATAATTTATGTGGTTGGACTGGCATATAATGTAGTCGTTATTGATCGAAGCTGCCTCTGAAAAACAAGCGCATGGATGAAAAGCGGTTAGATTGTTCACTCCTGTTTTGTACCGCCATGTTTGTTCACTTGGGTAACCAGAAAAAGCAATTACATCGCCTTCTTTGATAGGGCCATGATAAATCTCTCTAATTAATTGAGTTCCATATTGCTTATGGCCATGTGGGATTTGGGGTAGTTCATCCGTTGTTAACTGTAACGTGGCGATATCAAGTTCTTTGTTGCACGCGATAATTGGACGGTCAATACCCGTTGCCCCTCCTATGTATAGCTGGGCATTGCTTTTTTTTTCGTTGGTTGCTTTGAATTCTCGAAATGGTGTTGATACATGCTCACATGTAAGCGCTAGTGGACCGCAGCCAAGATCAATCAGCGTGGCTGTTCCAGAGTTGAAGAAGTAGCTGTCATGATCGGCTCCATGACCAAATACAAATGGAGCCATATGTTTAAATATGTGTTCTGCGGCCTGTTTATGAATTGATTTTGTTAATTCCATAAAATTCCTATATGTGTCGAATCTTTCAATAAAAAGCATGTGTAAAATTTATGATGGATTATATAACGTAATTTACTGTATACAATAGGTTTTTATAAAAAATATGAATGTGTCGTAACGATTAAAAAGGGTAAATTCGATTTCTTTATAATAGCTCCTTTTCTTTTATTCTGATAATATTGGATTTATTTCTGTAAAGTTTTCTTATGTAAAAAACATATCTTTTAATGCAGAGAAGAATAATTTATAATTTTTTACAAATGTTAATTACTTAAGCTAGCTTTTAACTAAGGAGAGTTATATATGACAAACGATGAAAGAGAAGATTGGGCTGTCATTCATCACCGATAAGAACCCCCCTGTCATCACCTTAATGGACCCACCTAAAAGCGTCCAAAACACGCGTCAAACAAGTGCCATTTTTAGCTAATTTTTCACCTCTTTTCAACCATCAATTTTTTATCCTTTTTATT
>DATAXC010000129.1:0-6778 GCA_036266895.1 Gammaproteobacteria bacterium | reverse complement strand
GTGAATTGCCCTACTTGAAACGGGGTGTTTTTTTTGTTTTTCACGTAATTTAAGTAATTGTTCGATAGCGAGTTTTCGTTTTTCTTTCTGCTGTTGCTCTTGAATGGCTCGTTTCATTAAGTCAGATAGGATCTGACTTTTGTTTTGCCCAGCAAATACTTGATTGAATAGATGTTTTACCTCGGCAGGGACACTAAAGTTAACTGTTGACATGGCATTCTCTTTTGTTGAAATCCTCATTATTATTATTGATGATTTCAACAAAAAAATCAATGGCGTCGACTGATTAGTTACGCATATTCAGTCATGACGCCGCTCATTCATTACTGAGGTAGCCACTCGGTATACGTAATCGCTGTCTTGGTGAACGTGACCGAGTAATTGGTTGCTGAAGCAGCATTTAAAATGCCTTCTTTAGATGCATAGAGGATTTGTCCAATCAATGAGCTTCTATCGAAGGATCCGGGTTTACGAACTTGAAGAAAACAACTGTCTACGTTAGGGCGAGACGAAACAATTCTGCACATTAAATCGATGGTTTGGCCATCAATCGGGCTTGTTTGGTTAACAGCAATATCGGCTATTTTGGTTGTATTACTGCCGCGATTATCGCCTACTAATAACTCTACATTAGTTTGAGTGTGGTTGGTAAAAGAAAAATTGGTGCCCCGTACAGTTGCTTGGCTGTCATTGGGAGTGGCCGCTGTTGCTATGGTTGGCAATAAGAATAGGCAGGCGCTGAAAGCTAGAATTTTTTTTAGCAGGGTATTCATGTTGTTTTTCCTTATAGTTGATTGGGTAAGTAATGGTTTGGTTTGGATCCTGGATTCTACATTTGACATCAAACCCTCTCCCGCCCTTCGGGCACTCCCGCAACAAGTGCGGGACGGCGCCTTCCCGTAAACGGGGGAGGGGAAAAAATAGACTTTTTTATATCGTAGCCTGGATGGAGCGTAGCGGAATCCAGGATCCAACCACATTATAAAGATTCTATTTGATATTAAAAGAGATTATACTGCCGGCCAATAAATAAAGATTAAACTCCAATGACCACGCCCTCACTGACCCAACGCGTCCAACATCAAGCTTATGCGATTGTCGGCTGGCAATTAGCCGGCGTAGGTCTATTCGCTTTACTCGCCCTGCTCATCAACGGCAAAACCGGCGGCCTGTCCGTCTTAGCCGGCGGCCTGGCTTATGGTCTGCCCAATCTCATCTTCGTTTGGCGGGTATTCCGCTATAGCGGTGCGCAACAAATGACCCAATTCATGACCGCATTTTATCTGGGCGAGGTGATTAAACTGATTTTGAGTGGAATTTTATTTTTAGTTATTGTGAAATACCTGCCAGTTAGTTTATTATCCGTGCTCATTGGTTATGCCGGTGCCATCATGTTGTTTTGGATAGTCTGCATGTGGTATTTTTCTCGGCCAGCCGCTAAATAAGAATAAATAGGAATTGTTGTAATGGCAGCCGACCAAAGTGTTGTGACCCCTGGTCAATACATAGAGCATCATCTTCAGCATTTAACATTAAATCTGAAGACGTTTACCATTGGTGATAACAGTGGCGGCCCGCTTTGGACTGTAAATTTAGATACGCTCATTGTTTCTGTGCTGTTGGGCATCTTGGTGTTTGGTTCGCTGCGCTTGGTGGCGATGCGGATGGCGGAAGTGCCAGGCAAGCTGCAAAATATGGTCGAAACTGTTTTTGATTTTGTTAATAACGCCGTTCATGAAATTTTCCATCATAAAAGCACCTTTATTCCCTCGTTAGCCTTGACGATTTTCCTTTGGGTGTTTGTCATGAATGCCATGGATTTGCTGCCGGTTGATTTGTTGCCGCGCCTATTGGGTTCAGTCGGTGTCCACCATTTTAAAGCGGTGCCAACTGCAGACCCGAATGCCACGTTTGCGATGTCGCTAACCGTATTTGCCTTGATCATTATTTATAACTTAAAAGCCAAAAAACATCGTTTATTAAAAGAAATGCTCACTTTTCCGTTTGGCCCTTACCTGTTTCCGGTTAATATCGCGTTTCGCTTAGTCGAAGAATGCGTTAAGCCGTTATCGTTGGCACTGCGGTTGTTTGGCAATATGTTTGCCGGCGAACTGATTTTTATTTTGATTGCGATGATGCCTTGGTGGGTACAATGGCCGCCCGGCGCAATTTGGGCAATTTTTCACATTTTAGTGATTACATTACAAGCGTTCTTGTTTATGATGCTGACGATTATCTATCTCAGCATGGCACATGATGCGCATTAACCGTATTAATTTATAAACTTTATTGAAAGAGGAGATCCCATGGAAATTGTAAGCATAATTGGACAAGTTCAAGGTTTTAGCGTGTTAGCGGCTGGTTTGTTAATTAGTCTTGCTGCGCTAGGTACCGGTATTGGTTTCGGTTTGTTAGGCGGTAAATTCTTAGAAGGGGTCGCACGTCAACCCGAACTAGGGCCAATGTTGATGATGCGTATGTTCATCATGGCTGGCTTAGTCGATGCGTTCGCGGCTATTTCTATTGTGATGGGTTTATTGTTGTTTTTTGCCTCCAACCCATTTCTTGGTGCCGTTTTAGATGCTGCTAGAGCAACCGCGGCCTAATGGTTAGTCAATACCAGGCGAGGAAAGACGATGGATATTAATGCGACGCTAATTGGTCAATTCTTTACGTTTGCCATTTTAATTTGGTTTACGATGAAATATGTTTGGCCGCCGATTATCAAAGCCATGCATGATCGTGAGAAAAAAATTGTCTCTGGGTTAGAAGCAGCAGAACAAGGCAAACGCGAATTAGAAATGGCTGAACATAAAGCGCAAACGGTGATTCGTGAAGCTAAAATGCAGGCAACGCATATTATTGAGCAAGCCAATCTGCAATCTGCTACCTTGATTGAGCATGCAAAAATAGCGGCGAAACAAGAAAGCCAACGTATTGTGGAATTGGCGCATGGTGAAATCGATAAAGAGTTTGCGCAAGCCAAAGAAATATTGCGGACGCAAGTAGCCAGCTTAGCGATTGCCGGTGCTGAGAAAATTATTCAGCGCGGTATTGATACGTCTGTGCATCATGAATTATTGAATAAATTGGCGACTGAGATCTAAAGTATGGCAAATTTAACTTCTGTTGCGAGACCGTATGCACGTGCTGCATTTGAATATGCAAACGGTCAGCAGCAATTACTGGCGTGGAAAATGCTTTTAGAAACAGCCAGTGAAATCGTTAAACAACCAGAGATGGCTAAATTGTTAATTAATCCCAAAGTAGCCAAAGATAAATTATTAGAATTGTTTTGCGGTATTTTAAGCGCATTGATGAATGCGAATGAAATGGGTTTAGCAAAAAATCAACAGCAACAACGCGAAAGATTGAGTGATGAAGAATATAACTTTATCCATCTGTTAGTGCAAAACGAACGGCTGATTGCCATGCCGGATATCGCTAAGTTATTTGATGTCTACTTTGGCGCGATGGAAAAAACCAGTGTGGTGCGCGTCATCACCGCGATAGATATGGAAGAAAGTCTGCGTAAAAAACTGAAAGAAACGTTGATGAATCGTATGCAGCATAAAGTAATACTCGAATGTGAAATCGATCCTGCCATTTTAGGCGGTGCAATCATTCATATGGGAGATAGAGTTATTGATGGTTCTGTTCGTGGCAAATTAATGCGTTTACTCGAATTTTCTTTAAGGTAATTAAATATGTCAGTCAATCAATTAAGTCCAACTGAAATCAGTGAACTGATTAAACAACGTATTGCACATTTTGATGTGAAACCAGAAGTGCGTACCGAAGGCACCGTTGTTAGTGTTAAAGATGGTATTGTCCGCCTATATGGGCTGGATGATGTGATGCAAGGTGAAATGGTCGAATTCGCTGGGCAAACCTTTGGCTTAGCACTCAATTTAGAGCGCGATTCAGTCGGTGCAGTGGTGTTAGGTTCTACGGAAGCGTTGTCTGAAGGGCAAACAGCTAAATGTACTGGCCGCATTCTCGAAGTGCCAGTGGGTGAAGAATTACTGGGCCGCGTGGTGGATGCGTTAGGCAATCCTATCGATGGCAAAGGCACATTAAATGCCAAACAAACGTCGGCAATCGAAAAAGTTGCGCCAGGCGTGATTTACCGTCAACCAGTTTCTCAACCATTGCAAACTGGTGTGAAAGCGATTGATGCGATGGTGCCGATTGGCCGCGGTCAACGTGAATTGATTATTGGTGATAGGCAAACCGGTAAAACGGCGATTGCGATTGATGCGATCATCAATCAGCGTGATACTGGTGTGAAGTGTATTTATGTGGCGATTGGACAAAAAGCTTCTTCTATTGCGGCCGTGGTGCGCAAATTAGAAGAACATAACGCGATGAAGCATACGATTATTGTCGCGGCAACGGCTTCTGATCCAGCAGCGATGCAATATATTGCGCCTTATGCGGGTTGTGCGATGGGTGAATACTTCCGCGATAAAGGGGAAGATGCCTTAATTATTTATGATGATTTAACTAAGCATGCTTGGGCGTATCGACAAATTTCCTTGTTATTGCGTCGTCCACCAGGCCGCGAAGCTTATCCAGGCGATGTGTTCTATTTACACTCTCGTTTATTGGAGCGTGCTTCCCGTGTCAATGCTGTTTATGTAGAAAAAATGACGAATGGCAAAGTCAAAGATCGTACGGGTTCATTAACCGCATTGCCAATCATTGAAACACAAGCTGGTGACGTTTCTGCGTTTGTCTCAACTAACGTGATTTCCATTACGGACGGACAAATCTTTTTGGAGACCGATTTATTTAATGCCGGTATTCGTCCTGCGATTAATGCTGGTTTGTCTGTGTCGCGTGTGGGTGGTGCAGCACAAACAAAGATGATTAAGAAATTGGCTGGTGGTATCCGTATTGGTCAAGCGCAATATCGCGAATTAGCCGCGTTCTCCCAATTCTTATCTGACTTAGATGAAGCAACCCGTAAGCAATTAGAACGTGGTCAGCGTATTACCGAAGTCATGAAGCAAAAACAATATCGTCCGCTATCTGTGGCCGAGCAAGGTTTGATTTTATTTGCGGTAGATCAAGGATATATGGATGGCATTCCATTGGCACGTATCGCGAATTTTGAACAAGAGCTGGTGTCTTATTTGCAAAGTAATTATCGTGAATTTGCTGAACGCATCAATAAAACCGGTGACTACAATGACGAAGTGATACAAACCATGCGTACCATTATCGAATCATTTAAGTCTGGTCAATCTTGGGATTGATGCAATAGAAAATAGCTGAAGAGGCGCACATGGCGATTGCTAAAGAGATACGCTTAAAAATCCATAGCATTAAGAATACGCAAAAAATCACGAAAGCGATGGAAATGGTTGCGGCCAGCAAAATGCGTAAAACCCAAAATCGCATGACAAAAGCGATTCCCTATGCGCAAAAAATCATGAATGTGATTAGCCATGTGGCGCGTGGTCATGCTGAATATCGTCATCCCTATATGGAGCGGCGTGATGTTAAACGTGCTGGCTATATTATTATTACGACAGATCGCGGTCTTTGCGGCGGCTTGAATAGTAATCTGTTTAAAGCAGTGCTAAAGAAAATTAAACAAGATATGGATGCGGGTATCGAAGTAGATTTATGTCTAATTGGCAATAAAGGCATGGCGTTCTTTAAACGCGTTGGCGGTAATATTGTTGCGCATAAGGGCCATTTAGGTGATGTGCCTAGCCTGCTTGATTTAATTGGTATTGTAAAAGTGATGTTAGATGCCTATTTGCAAAAACGCATCGATGCTTTATACATTTGTTCCAATGAATTTATTAATACCATGCGTCAAGAACCGAAAATACAACAAATTTTGCCATTAGTGGCTTCGGATAATACCGAATTGCAGCATCATTGGGATTATATTTACGAGCCAGATAATGCCGCAGAATTATTAAATAGATTATTAACGCGCTATATTGAGTCACAAGTATATCGCGATGTGGTAGAAAATATTGCTTGCGAACAAGCAGCACGTATGTTGGCGATGCGCAACGCCACCGAAAACGCGACAGAATTAATCGACAGTTTGCAGCTTGCTTATAATAAAGCACGTCAAGCAGCAATTACGCGAGAATTGTCAGAAATTGTGGCAGGGGCTTCAGTACTTTAAATAGATTTGAGCAGATAAAGGTAAATACAATGAGTACAATTGAACATAGCATAGGTAAAGTCGTAGAAATCATTGGTGCAGTAGTTGATGTCGAATTTTCTGCGCATCATGTGCCAAGAATTTATGATGCATTAATGGTAAAAGACAAGCATCTTGTACTAGAAGTACAGCAACAAATTGGTGATGGCGTCGTACGTACAATTGCGATGGGTACGACTGATGGATTGCGCCGCGGCTTAGAAGCGGTGAATACTGGTAAACCCATTATGGTGCCTGTCGGCAAACCTACCCTGGGCCGCATTATGAACGTATTAGGCGAGCCGATTGATGAAGCGGGCCCGATTAATACTGAGCAACATCGTCCTATTCACAGCGCACCGCCGCCATTTGATCAATTGGCGGCGTCACAAGAATTGTTAGAAACTGGCATTAAAGTGATTGACTTGATTTGTCCATTTGCGAAAGGCGGCAAAGTCGGTTTATTTGGTGGTGCTGGCGTAGGTAAAACCGTCAACATGTTAGAGTTGATTCGTAATATCGCCATTGAGCATAGCGGTTATTCTGTGTTTACCGGTGTCGGTGAACGTACGCGTGAAGGGAATGACTTTTATTTAGAAATGAAAG
>DATAXC010000123.1:0-1939 GCA_036266895.1 Gammaproteobacteria bacterium | reverse complement strand
TATAAAATCTTGTTTCACTTACACCAGATTTATTGCCAGCAATTAACAGTATTGCTTGTCTTTTTGGATCATATGCAAAAGCAACCCTCCATACCCCATTTGCAGCTTTAAAACGTAGTTCTTTCATATTTGAATGCTTTGAACCTTTTAATGTATCCACCGCAGGACGCCCTAATTGAGGCCCAAATTTTTCTAAAAGAAGGGCGTGCGCTAACAATTCGTCCTGAACTTCTATATTAAGCTCATCAAATTCAGTTTCAAAATTAGTATAAAATTTAACTGTCCATTTCATATATATTTATTATGACATATAGATCATATGATTTCAAAAGCATATTTATAAATGCATTGTAAAAGTATTTTTCACAACAATTATAAGTTGTTGAATTTACGTACATTAATCAAGAAATAAGATATAAACCTCGTTTTTAAAAATGAGGTCACCTCGTTCTAGCACAAAAAATTCAATTTCTAGAGATGCCCGTAAATGCTCAGCCTTCTGCGTTGCGATGATAGCTCATCTTCTTATCGTGTTTGCTTTACCGGCATTCTGCTCTAAAATACGTTGAGTTTGAGGATGATTTTCAATTAATTGGTAAAATGCTTCATCACGACAATATTCCGCAAGATCTAATGCCGAGACCTCTATACGCCTTCCATCGTCAGTTTCAACAGCATACTGCCTTGTCGGGTCAGCACCCATTGCTAAGAAACAATTTACTTCATTAAGAAGCGTTGTTTTTCCACCATACTCATCGGCTATACCCACATCTTCTCTGTCCTCTTTATACCTGGCATTATAACGCTTAAGAGCCGCTTGCCATAAATAGGCTGTCGGCGTGTTGTCTCTGCGATTATTGTAATAGAGATTATAACTCTCGAAGGAATTATCACCCAGACAAATTAAACGTATTCGTTTACGTGAGAAGGTTAGTCAGCCTGTTTTCGCTAAGTTTTTAAATACATCCTTATCTACAGTAAGGCAATGGGAGCAAGGTGAAAAACATCCCAGGGGTACCTCTCTAAAATTACTTAATCTCGTTTCAGAAAAAGGGCTAGGCATTCTTTTATCGGATAGTTCCAAACATAATGGAAATGTTGCGGCTTAGGATGCTAACTAAATGCGCGCTATTAACAATATGCTACTCCGATGTCATCCTGCAAAATGCTCGCTAGAGGAAATTGAGCGGAGTGATGTATTATCGCGAGCATTTGTGCGGGATCTGGTGATGGCTTCATGATTGCAATTTTTAGGCTATTTACCGGATCCCGCACAAATACCCGTGACAGTACATCACTTCGTTCAAGTTTCTTTAACGGGTATTTTGCGGGATGACATCTAATTGGTTAGTTGTCCTTGAAATGACTGATCGGCAAGATCTAATGCCGAAATTTAAACATGTAATTTATTTTGCAGGGATCAGTCAAGAATTTTTTTGTATATTGAAATTGATTTATATTAATTTTACCCCAATTTTCTGCGCTGCTTTTTTTAAAGCCTTATCGAAAGTAGCTAATGGAATATTGTCACGTATAGCAATTTCCAAATATGCAGCATCGTATATGGTCAGATGTTGTTCTTCTGCTAAAGTATAGATACTTCCCATTGCTTTAAGAGAGGTGGTGTTATCAATATTAATCGGTAGTGCCGCTAAAAGCTCTTTAAATTCTGCTACTTCTAATGGTGAAATTTTTTTACTGCGTACTGACATACATAAAACGTTTGCTACTTCAAGCGGCCAAATGGTGGGAACTTTTGCTTGACCTTGCTCTAATATAGCCAATATTTTATTGGCCTTTTCTGTCATGTCGTCAGCAAATAAAATCCAAGCGATAGTAACGGAACAATCTAGTACAAATAAATTTTCAGTTTTCATTTGCGGCCTGCTTCTTTCATTTTTTGCAATTCGGCTAAATTAATCGGGTGCTTATGTTTACT